>NZ_VSZV01000180.1:0-10782 GCF_008919455.1 Rhizobium sp. PEPV16 | reverse complement strand
TGGCCGAAGCCATATTATCGCGCGACGCGCTGCAGAGCCGGCTGGGCGCCCCGGTGGAATCGATCGCACTTCCTTATGGCGGGACAGACTTCAGGGTCCCGGGCATTCTGGCGCTTGCCGGCTATAGCGTCGGCTTCACGACCCGGCCGGCAAAGGCTACCTTCTCCGATAATTTCTTCGCTCTGCCGCGCTTCGAAGTGCGCGGGGATCGCCCGCTTGAAGCCTTCCCTGAACTCATCGGCCTGCCCGGAGCCTTTATCGGATGACAAAGCCATGACTGCCGCAGCATCCCCCTTGGTCACCATCGTCATACCGGCTTACAATGCCGAGAAGACGCTTGTCGAAACATTGCGAAGCGTCTCTGCCCAGTCTTACGACAAGCTCGAAATCCTGGTGGTCGACGACGGGTCGCGGGACGGCACCTTCGATCTTGCGCGCGACTACAGCCTGACCGATCGCCGTGTCCGTGTTCTCCGCCAGGACAATGGTGGGGTTGCGCGGGCGCGCAACCACGGCATCAAAGAGGCGCGCGGCTTCTATATAGCCCCTGTCGATGCCGATGACGTGTGGCATCCCAGCAAGATCGAGCTCCAGCTTGAGGCGGTGCTGAAATTTCCCCACGGAAACGGAGTTGCCTACAATTGGTATGCGGCGATTGACGAAAACGGCATCATTTTCGGCCATTCGCGCCCGGTCCTGCATCAAGGAAACATCTTCGAACCGCTGTTGCGGGAAAATTTCATCGGCAATGGCAGCACGCCCTTGATGCCGCGGGCGGAGATTCTTCGCTGCGGCGGCTATGACGCCGGCCTGCGCGACAACGGCGCCGAGGGGTGTGAGGATCTGAAACTTTATCTGGCGCTCGCCGAAACGCTGCCCTTCGCGCTGGTACCCGATTTTCTGACCGGCTATCGTTTCACCAAGGGCAACATGTCCAGCAATGCCTATCGGATGCTGAAGTCCCACGCCTTGGTGATGGCGCCGATCATCGCCCGCTATCCACATTTTGAGCGTGATATCCGGACCGCCGAATTCAACACCGCCTCCTGGTATTTCAAAAAGGCGTTTCTCGACGACGATTATGCGCAGCTCAAAAAGCTGGCGCCGATGATGGTGAGCAAATACCCCTCACGCCTTGTCATCCATGGCATGCAGCAGGGATGGCGGCAGGTAAAACGCCACGGCATACGCATAGCGAGGCGCGCCCTGGGCAAGCCTCCGGCCCGACCCAAAACCCGCTTCGCCGCGGTCATCCCGCAAGCCGGAACAGCTTTCCGCGATCGATACGCCGGCATGCCGGCCAGGGAAGCGCCCAGCCCCATCGCTGCGCGGGTGGCCGACAATGAATAGGTTTCGAAAACCTGCATCCGCCAAGCCGGCCACCGCCTACAACCTGATCGTGGCAGCTCGGTTCCGCGAGCTTCGGCAACTCGTGCCGGCGCTGCGGTTCAAGATGACGGTGATGATCGTCCTCGGAATTCTCACCGGCCTTTCGGAAATGATCGGGATAACCCTTCTGGTCAACCTGGTCTTTCTTCTAGGGCAGCAAGGCCCGGTTTCCGGCTCCGCCATTGCATGGCTCCCGGCGTTTTTCGGCAACATCGACCTCAGCCTTTCCAAGCCTGTCCTGATCGGCATTCTCATCGGCTCCATCCTCCTGCGGATTTTTCTGGGATGCGCCAACTCGCTCATCTCGAGCGCGATCAATCATCGGATTAGCGACAGGATGCGGGATCGCCTCTACGCTAAGGTCCTGGCCATTCCTTTCCAGCGATTTCAGGACTATGAGCGTAGCGACCTGATCAACGTCATCGCCACGGAATCCTATGCGGTCTCCTCGGCGCATGCCAGCCTGGTGCGGTTGGGGGTCAATTTCGGCACGATCGTGATCTTCGGCGTCGGCATGGTGGTGATGGCCTGGCCGATCGCTTTGCTCGGGCTCATCTTCGGCGTCCTCCATAATTTCGCATTAGGCTTCTTTGCCGGCGCCTACCGGCGCGTGGGAGCCTCGGCGGTGGCGGCAGTGGAGGCATTGACGCAACTGAGCTGGACAACGCTCCAAACTGCCAAGGCCGTCAAAAGCTTCGGCCTCGAGAAGCGCCACCAGCAGCTCTTCGCGGCGCTTTCCAGGGAGGTCGGCCAGACTTGGCGCCGGTCGGACTGGATGGGCGCGACGACCTCGCTTGTGAGCGAAATCCTGACGTTCGGTGTCATCCTGACGATCATTCTATCCTCGGAATTCCTGCCGGTGGATTTCAAGGCGGCGCTCTCGGCCACAATCCTTCTCTACAGGCTGCAGCCGCATATCAAGGGATTCGATTCCCAGATTCTGAGCCTTTACGAGATGGAAGCGTCGCTGCACAACGTCCTGGCGCTGCTTGCAGAGAAGGATGACGTCAAGCAGACCGCGCAAGGGGAGAAGGTAAGCCGCCTGGCGGAGGCGATCGTCTTCCACAAGGTCTCGTTCGTCTATGAGCGGGCGAACGCACCGGCGGTTCACGATCTCAGCTTCTCGATCAAGGCAGGCGAAACAACGGCTCTGACGGGGCCAAGCGGCTCCGGCAAAACCACAATCCTCAATATGATTCTCGATCTCAATCCGCCGACCGAGGGCATGATCACCGTTGACGGCAGGGACCTCGCAACCATCGACCGTTCCAGTTGGCTGGAGCTGCTCTCGGTGTCGGGTCAGGACGTTGAACTGATGGAGGGCACAGTCCTCGACAACATCCGGTTTCGTCGCGATATCTCGGAGCAGGATATTCGCTGGGCGGCCGATGTGGCCTGCGCAACGGAGTTCATCAACGATCTGCCGTATGGCTTCGATGAATGGCTGGGCGACGAGGCGATCCGGCTTTCGGGCGGACAAAGGCAACGTATAGGCCTGGCGCGCGCGCTCGCCGGCCGGCCTCAGATCCTGCTGTTGGACGAAGCGACGAGCGCGCTCGACGAAGATACCGAGATGCGGGTATTTTCGGCGATGAAAGAAGACGCCGGCAGAACGCTCATCGTCGTTAGCCATCGACCCGCTGTGGCCAGGCTGATGAAGAATCGGATCGATCTCCGCCCTCCCGCTCCCACGTCGAAGCTCGGGTGACGGAGATGGATATGTCAACGATGTCCGGGATTCGGGTGGCCGTCGTGATCCCCGCCTATAATGCCAGAGACTACCTTGCCCAGACGCTCCAGTCCGTCATCGACCAGACCCACAGGGCGCTGGAGATCGTCATCGTCGACGACGGCTCGACGGACGAGACAGCCTCGATCTGTCGCCATTTTGCCGCGAGTGATCCAAGGTTCCGGATTGTCTCGACTGAAAACCGTGGCGTCGCCGCGGCCCGCAACACCGGGATTGAAGCATCGAAATCCGACTATATCGCCTTCCTCGATGCCGACGACCTATGGCATCCGACCTATATCGAAAGAATGCTTTCGGCTCTCCACCCCCTGCCGAACACCTGGGGCGCGGTCTATGCTCTTCACCGTCTCATCGATCCCGAGGGATATTGCACGAGATCCGGTTCGTCACTGAACGCCAGGGACACCATTTTCACCCGTCATCTCGTATTCCGCTTCGTCGGCAATGGCAGCGGCTTCATGGTTCGCCGCGCTGTCATTGAGAAGATCGGTGGCTACGATTCAAGTTATGCCAGGCAGGGTATCGGAGGATGCGAGGATTTCGACTTCGAACTTCGTACAGCCGAGCATTTCAAGATCGAGACGGTGCCGTTGGGTCTAGTGGGATATCGTGTTCATTCAGCAGCCATGTCTTCCGACAGGTCGCAAATGGCGCTATCGCTTCTGGCTGTGACGGAGCAATGTATCGCCCGCAATCCACAGCTTCCAACTTTTGTCGTCAATTGCGCCCGCGCCTCGGCGAATCTTTATGCATTTTCAAAATTTGCCGCATTGAAAGATTGGCGCCGCGCCGCGACCTCGCTCAAGCACATTTATCATCATAGCCCAATGCTTGCTTCCGGCATCCTGTTCAAATTGATCCTTTCAAAAGCCGACAGAGCCGCACGCAGGACATTGTCCAAAGCCTGGCCAGCCAAGGAACAAAAGGGAAAGAATTTCAGGAAATTCGAAGAGATAGACCCACTTGTCCCATTGGTTGGCGGCTGGACACGCTTCAGGACGAAGGCATTGTTAAGGCACTTGTCGGAGATCGATCGATCCGGCGAATGCTCTGCGGCGGCCTCGTCGCAGGAGGCTTGATGCTTGCCGACTACACATCTGTTGGTGGCGCCAGCGCCGGCGGCAGTTTTTCGCCCGGCTGCTCAAAAATCTAAAGGTTTAACAACCCATCACTTCAATCGGCGTGGCGACTACCTCGCCACCTTCTATTACGAATTTGATAATTAATCAGAATAGTAAGAGCAAATAAGAGAACAAGATATAAAAAAAGCAATTACCCCAATAATGATCTGTGACAATACAGAGTTTTACTGTAATCATCCTTATGCACGTGCAAACATTCTTAGCAGAGGACCCGTCACCCACCCCGGCGGGTCCTCGACTTTGCTTTTTTGGCTGATTGCAACAAATGCGACAGCCGTTATCGCTGCATCGGCATAAATAGATTTCACCGCGGATGGCGATACTATCGCTGTTGAGTTCGGTTTGATCAGAAAATCCCCCGTCATCGGCAATTGAAGAGCAAAATTCGGGTTCTATTCCGTCAATATTTCGACTATCGCCTCAATTCACCTCGGTGATGCTTCCGGATCCGCAATGAAATTGCGGAGACAGAAAGATCATCATCACTTCGAGACTACCATCCGATAGAATTTCATAAGCATCACTGCCGCAATTAAGAACAACAAATCAAATGATTACCATCATGTATAAACTTAATCGTCTTACAATTGATTTTTAAATACAACCATTGTCTGAAATTAACAATTTTACCTTTTGATAAATTTTATGCCGATGAACTCAATTATTAATTTCATATATTGTGCATACATTTTCAAGGAGCATCAGCATTACCTTCGACTTGGGAACAGAGGATCTACCGAAAGCTACTTCTCCCGCCGGGCTCTCAACGACCCTGCATCATCGGTGATGATTGGTCACCGCGGATGGCCCAACAATCCTGGGACGGTCGCGAGGAGAAAAGTTGCCGATGCAAAACACGACCGCTGGGCTGAAGTGTAATATATTGATAAATAAAGGGTATCTCTTATCTGCCTGCGACCTGCACCGAACAGGTCGGCCAACAGCATTCGGTCTGCCTTTTCAAAAGTCGGCATATGAGCCTGGACTCGCAATTGAAATACCGGCACAAAACTCAACGACCTAAGACATTCCTGTCCTCTTTGACGAGCCTCCCGATACGACACAAGCGATTGCTCGCGGCGCAGTTGACATGTCCTGATTCAACACGCGTGCGGCCTGTAAGATGGCTGACCTGTGTCGAAATGGTCGCACCTCCCAAACGAATTAACCCTTCATAAAGCATTTGCTTGCTCAACTTATAATTTGTGTCATGGTCACTGTAAGTAGTGAGGGAGCCGACCTGATGAGTGATATAGCATCGCAGATTCCGGAATTTGGTTACGATGAGCGCGTGATGATCTGCCGGAAGCAGATCGAGAAGGCGGTCTATCAGTTCATTGCAAATACGAAGGTCGAGGGATGCGATCCGGCGGAAGTCGCAATGGCCATCGCAGACATTGCCGACGATTACATTCTGTTGCTGGCCCAGAAGCGCAACCTGACCCATTGAGATGAAGGGTCGGTCGTTGATCGGCTGGTCGTGCAGAAGACATTGAGTGCGAAATCGCGCCGCCTCCCTGCCCGGAGGCAACGTCAGCGAAGCCGCTTACCCCTCGCTTGAAACCCATCCGTGAGACGGATTTTGAACAGCTTCTGAATAAAGCGCCAGCGGCCGGAAACGAGCCGGACTTCCCTAACCTACAATTGACCCGAAACGCCGAAGCATGGGCACATACCAAGCGTGCGCGTTTCAGCGCGTTATCTCACCGCGATTGAAACAAACGGCTCCGTTCGATTGACGACTGCTCGGCTGCGCGCAACCACACACATAACCCCGAAAATCGAAGCTGATTTTCGGGGTTATCGCGGGTTTGAAGTGATGGAGCGTTCTCGGCGCGCCCTATCGGACGTGCCGTACTAATCGTACTAATGACTTCTTACGCTCACTTGCGGAACCGGGGAGCTCAATTCGGCCAATTCCCTGGTCAAGCCCTCCCCGACTTCCTGCTTCACTGCCTCGAGCGCAAGGTCGAGGCAATTCGTCGCGAACGGCAGTTTGACATCCTGAGCGACCTGTCGCGCATAGGCGATCATCCGCGCCAACGCGACGAGCTCTTCCAGACCGTCTTCCGCCCCTTGGTCTGCATCTATCTTGACAACCGATGTCACGCCCATGCCCCAGTTCTCCAATGAATTGAGGAAATGATACGCGTGTGGAAGTGATCCAGCCCGTGAAAAAAGCGTGACACAACCCTCGGTGACTATTGCCGGCTTCGGTTCACAATGCAGGGCGCGTGGGGAAAGAGGTGTCGTGCAGTTTCCAGGGCAGATCGGCAGTTGAGCGAATGTCGCGGACATCCTGCACGGCTTTCAATAATCCCAAGGCATCGATGCGTTTTTGATCGACGGCGTTCGACAGAAGTGCCGCCAGCAGGCCCGCACGATCCGGCTCAGCCAGCCCTGCGCATTGCTCGACGACCGCTCGCCACGTTCGCTTCTTGAAGAATATCGCGCTTGCGGCATCTTCGAGCTGTTGGCGCAACCGACTTTCCAGCAGTCCGCGGTCCTCCATCGCATCGAGCGTTGCGCTGACATTGACGAGCGGTACCGTCAGCGGCTTGCTGCCCAGCGCGCTCGGCGCGTGCGTGAGCGCGACGGCGGCATCGTCGACCAGCCGGTCGGTGCGATAGTCTTCGAAAATGCGGCCGATTCCGATCATGCCGAACGGATGACATTCGGCAGCGCGCAACGCGCCCATGCTTGCCGCCCCGAGAACCGCGACACCCAGCGACAGAGCATGGAGAATTTCCTTGTGCCAGACCGGTGCGGCATATTCGAAGCCGCCGTCGATCAGGCCGATGACATTGGCACCCTGCTCCACCGCGGCCAGGACATCGCCTTGCGTGGCAGGCGGCAAGACGCGTATCCCCTCGCCGGCAAGCGACGCCGCATCGGGAAGACTGGGACCTGCGAAAATGATCTTCAAAATCCTATCGCCCTTGCAAGCGCCCTCGTTCCAAACCGCCGGGCGCGCTCCCCCTCCGGATTTTCGAGATCGGGGATGACAATCTTGACGACACTGAACGGAAGCGTGTCGTCGCTGAGACGCACGGCGATCACCGAAGCAATCCGCCTGTTTCTCAGCGCGTCGAGCACATGCTGCAGCAACTGCGGCAGATCCTGCCGGTGATACCCTGCCGCCTGGTCACGGCCGATGGCAGCGGCGGGCGGTGCGGCAACCGCATCGAAGGCCTGCCGCATCAGCGGCGGCAGCCATCTTGAGAACGTTGCGGGAGAAATATCGTCCCTGGCTCCGCTGATATAGGTCATCCGGGACTGTACAGCTTCCGTCACCGCCCGAATGGCCGCGCGCACGGGAGACGGATGAGCGCCGGTGCCGCCGGTCACCTCGACGAGGCGAATGTCCCTATTGCCGTGAAAATCCCGGGGGCCCAGGAGGGAATCCCCAGGACCCAGCATGGCGGTGAAACAGGGGATCCCGATGTCGCTGGTGATATCGAAGAGCCTGAGCGCCAATCCCGAGGTTTCGATCTTGTCGATCAACCCGTCCAGGGCGCCGTCCTCAAAGCCGCGGGGATCGGTGCAGCCGGCATAACGATCCGCTTCCGCGCCCACCTGCCACAACACATGGGCGTCACGCTCGATACGCTCCAGGACGCCGTGCAAGATCGCCTCCTCGACATTGTTTCCCGAGGCCAGGCCATCCGACGACATCCAGTACCGCGCTTCACGCGTGCGGTCGAGCACCACCGCTTCAAAGGGGATATAGACCTCCTCGCCGGTGAGGATATTGACGCCGGCAACCCATTCCGTCTCCTCGTCCGGTCCGAGATCGGGTTTGTGGATAGCGGTCAGGCAATTCAGCACGTCGGTCTTGTGCCCCATTGCCTGCAGACGGGAAGAGGTGCCGTGGACGAGATCGACGGAGGGTTCGCCGGCGACCGCCCGTTCGAGGGCTTCCATGACAGTGGATACTTTGGCATCGAGATCGGTCAGGCCCTTTCCCTGGGCAATCACGATCGAGCGGGAATTCGGGGCGTATGCGCACCAGACGGGGATTCCGATATCGTCCAGTCCGGTATGTCGCGCAACCCTGGTGATGCCGAACCCGGCCAAAAGAGGTTCGACGCGGGAAAGGGTTTCCCGCGGCGACATGACCCTGTCGGAATATATGGACCGGTGTGTCAGAATACCGGCTCAGCCGTCGACGTGACCGGAAAGGGCAACCTGCGCCGAGGAAACCGCGACGGCGAGGTCGACGCTCTTCACGAACGTGCCGCCGGCCGTGCGCAGGCCGTTTGCAGTCGCCAATTCCCCCGTCGGATTGAGAGGCTTGACCGTACCCGCGTCGAGATCGGCAAGCCAGAGACCCGCCTCACCCGGTATACCTATAATGACAGCTTTCGCCATGTAATGCCCCTCAGCTATTGTTAAAAACCAGCCCTCAACAGGCCCTCACGATAAAGCTTTTTTTGCCAATCTTCCTTGAAGGGAACGATGGCGAGCCACTTCTCGACGTCGAAGACCGGGTTGATACTTTCGGCCCGTTGCCGATGGAAGAGCGCCCGTTTTCGATCGCCGATCATTGCGCAACTGGCCGCGGCGATGCGATGGGCCGGCGCTTTGTCTTTCATCGCCTCAACATAGGCGATGGCCTCCTCGTACTGTTCAAGGAAGAAGCTCGCTCCCGCAGCACACCAGAGATAGGCATCAGGCGCGATCGGATTGAGCGAAATCGCTCTTCTGATCTTGGCGAGCGCGTCGCCGGGGCGGGATGCATGCACGAGCGTGTCGGCATGGCTGTAGATGACATCGGCAAAATGCGGGCTGAGTTGTTCGGCCAGATCAAGTGCGGCGACACTGGCATCGACATCGCCGAGATAGAGTTTGGTGACACCAAGCTCGCGATGGCCCGCCGCCGACGCCGGATCCCGCTCGATGGCCCGAAGCGCGTTCTGCTCCGCCAGATGCAGCAGCTCATTGTTTCCCTGCGCCGTCACGAGCCACTCGCTGGTGAAGGTCCTCGCCAGCCCGGTAAATGACGGAGAGAAATCCGCCTTATGCGACAGCGACTGCTTGAAAGCTTTTCGGGCCCGGCGGATATGCGGCAATGTCAACTTGCTCATAAGGCTCGAGCCGACCAGATAGGCGTGATAGGCCTCAGGATTGGCTTCGAAGCGTAAGCGCTCTTCCTCGTTTTCAGCCAGCTCGCGGGCGACAGACATGGTCAACTGCTGCGCAATCAGCCGTCTCTGACGCGGCAATATATCGGGCGTCATCGTAAAGCGATTAGCCCAGATGATCTCGTCCGTGGGAAAATAAACCAGCTGGGCGAACAATCCCTCTTCGGAAAGCCGTGTATCCAGAAGATAGGCGATCGAGTGACGGGCGACCACGGCAGCCTTCTCGGAGTCGCGCCGGATCTGGCCGGCCGTATGGGGCGCTACGATGGAAATGTTTCTGAGCGCGCAGAGTTCGATCGTGACGTCTTCGATCAGGGCGTTGGCAAGCGCAAGCCCGGCATCGGCATGTTTCGATGTCGGGGGAAGCAGCACCAGCCGAGGTAGGATCAGCGGCGCCTGCGATACGCGTTCGATGTCGGCGGTTGTCTCACCGCCGGCCTCGGAACGCTTAACCTGCACCCTGGCATGGCCGTCGCCGTTCGGCAATCTCTCGCTGAGGGACGAACCGCCGGATAGCCGGTGCAGCAAGGCTCTGACCTGCTCGTCGTTCGGATCCCGTTCGAGGATCTGCAGGGCGGCGCCGGAAATGGAGCGCGCAGCGCCGGGCTTTTGCGCATCCGGCAACGCATCCAGCAGTGCCTGCCGCAATTGCAGCGCCTGAGCGTCCCGTTGCGCTCTGATCCAGGCGTCTATCAGCTTTGTCGCTGGTTTGATATTTCCGATGAACCCACGCTGGGTCAGTTCGGCGATCGCGTTCAGCCGCTCCAGCGGCGAACCGCCGGCGCGAAAAATATCCAGATCGCTGGAAACCGCCTGCGTGTTGAGACGAACCGTGGTGGCGGTGAAATCGAAGGGAATTTCGGCGCGTCCGCCGTCCGTCTCGCGGATGCGAGAAAGCAGTTTGCGCAGATTGAGCCGCGCCAGCTCGGATTCGACGTCATTCCATAGAAACTGAGCCAATTCATAACGGCTGAGTTCATGGCTCGCGCCGGCATAGAGATGGGCCATCATCAACAGGCCCTTGATCGGATAGCGAACCGGGTCGCCATTCGTCTCGATCAACCGCAGATCGCCGAATGTCTGCAGGTGGAGCACGATCCGTCCTTAGCTGTTCACAACCGAATCCTGCAGCTCACTGTCGCTGTCAGGCAATCCCGCGACTGCCAGGCTTTTGGCCAACGCCACCAGCTTTTGCCTGATATTCGGATCCTCGATGGCGATGAATGCCTTGTTGAGCGCCAGCCCCTCCTTCGAGGACAAAAATGTGTTCAATTCATTCGTCGCGCCGTCGACCGGTCCGGAGCCGCCGTTCTCGAAGAAAAAGCCGACGGGCACGCGAAGAATCTCGGATATGCGC
>NZ_VSZV01000253.1:12166-18530 GCF_008919455.1 Rhizobium sp. PEPV16 | reverse complement strand
GCCCTCCAGGCAACGCTCGACAAGCTGAAGGCCGGTCCGCGGCCGACAGAGATCGCCCAGGCGCGCGCCGCTTATGACGAAAGTATTGCCGATCTCCGCAATGCCAACCTCGCCTATGACCGAGCCCGCCAGTTGCGCCCGCAGGGCACAATCTCCGAGGCCAGCCTTGATCAGGCGACTGCTGCAAGGGCCATGGCCGCCGCACGCTCCGACTCTGCCAACGAGGCGTTGAAACTGCTGCTGGAAGGCTCCCGTATCGAGGATATCGCCGCCGCCGACGCCCAGTTGAAGGCGGCTCAGGCAACGCTTGCCTCCGCCCGCACTTCGCTTGATGATACCGAACTGCGCGCGCCGAACGACGGCGTCATCCTCTCCCGCGTCAGAGAGAATGGCGCGATCGTCTCGCCGGCAGACACCGTCTTCGTGTTATCGCTGACAGAACCCGTCTGGGTGCGCACCTATGTCGCCGAACCCGATCTCGGCCGCATCCATCCCGGCATGAAGGTTGCGGTCACCTCCGATACGGCGCCCGACAAACCCTATGAAGGCACGATCGGCTTCATCTCGCCGGTCGCCGAATTTACTCCGAAATCGGTGGAAACGCCGGAACTGAGGACCGACCTCGTCTATCGCCTGCGTGTTGTCATCGATAAGCCCGGCCCGGATCTGCGTCAGGGCATGCCGGTCACGATACGTTTTCCCTCGCTGACGGCAAGTGGACAATGACCGCCGCCGACGCCAGCCAGGACGACAAGGCGCTCGTCCGGATCGACGGCGTCACCAAGCGCTTCGGCGATGCGCCAGCCGCCATTGACGCCGTCTCCGGCATGATCGGCGGCGGCGCAATCACCGGTCTCGTCGGCCCTGACGGCGCCGGCAAAACGACGCTGATCCGCCTGATGACGGGCCTGATGCTGCCCGACACGGGAACGATGGAGGTTCTCGGCTTCGACACGCGTAAGAACCCCGCCGGCATCCAGGCGGCGATCGGCTACATGCCGCAGCGCTTCGGTCTCTATGAGGACCTTTCGGTGCAGGAAAACCTCGATCTCTATGCCGATCTGCGGGGCCTGCCGAAGAGCGAACGCGCAAGCGCCTTCGACGAGTTGCTCACTTTTACCGACCTCAAGCGTTTCACCGGCAGGCTCGCCGGAAAGCTCTCCGGCGGCATGAAGCAGAAGCTCGGCCTTGCCTGCGCGCTTCTGAAGAAGCCGCGCCTGCTGCTGCTCGACGAGCCGGGCGTCGGCGTCGACCCGATCTCGCGCCGCGACCTCTGGAAGATGGTCGAGAACCTGACGAAGGAAGGCATCGGCGTCCTTTGGTCGACTGCCTACCTCGACGAGGCTGAAGCCTGCGACCATGTGCTGCTCTTGAACCAGGGAAAGCTGCTCTTTTCGGGAAAACCTGATGACATGACCGGTCGCGTCAACGACCGGGTTTTCCGCGTCTCGGGCATGACAGGGCGCCGCCGGCAGGTGCTTGCCGGGCTTCTGCAGGCCGATGGCGTCATCGACGGCGTGATCCAGGGCGAAGCGATCCGCCTCGTCGCCGCCAGGGACAAGAAACCGGATATCGGCTCGGCCGGCGATGGCGCAACGCTCACCCCTGCCCCGCCGCGCTTCGAGGATGCCTTTATCGACATGCTGGGTGGTGGTCCTGGCGGCCGTTCGAGGCTGGCCGAGGCGCAAGAGCCGGTGAAAGGCGAGGACGACCGGCCGGTGATCGCGGCCAAGGGGCTGACCAAGCGCTTCGGCGATTTCACCGCTGCCGACAATATCAGCTTCGATATCCGCCGCGGCGAAATCTTCGGCCTGCTCGGCCCGAACGGCGCCGGCAAATCCACCACCTTTAAGATGCTCTGCGGCCTGTTGAAGCCGACCGGCGGAGAAGGCCGCGTTGCCGGTTTCGACCTTCGCCGCGATGCCGCCGAGGCCCGCAACCAGCTTGGCTATATGGCGCAGAAATTCTCGCTCTACGGCGATCTGACAGTCATGCAGAACCTCGAATTCTTCTCCGGCGTCTATGGCCTTCGCGGAAGACACCGGCGCGAGCGCATCGAGCTGATGGCCGGCATCTTCGATTTCGGCCGCCATGTCAGCCAGCCGGCCAAGGACCTGCCGCTTGGCCTGAAGCAGCGTCTGGCGCTCGCCTGCGCCGTCATGCACGAGCCGCGCGCCCTCTTCCTCGACGAACCGACCTCCGGCGTCGATCCGATCACCCGGCGCGAATTCTGGACGCATATCAACGCCCTGGTCGAAAAGGGCGTCACGGTGCTCGTCACCACTCATTTCATGGACGAGGCCGAATATTGCGACCGCATCTCGCTGATCTATCGCGGCCGCTCGATCGCGCTCGGCTCGCCCGATGAATTGAAGGCCCGCGTCGCGACCAAGGAGCTGCCCGACCCGACAATGGAGGATGCCTTCATCGCCCTGGTACAGCAATCCGAGAAGGAGGATGCAGCATGAGCACCTCTTCCGGCCGGATGCGGCGTCTCTTGGCCCTCGTGCGCAAGGAAAGCTTTCAGGCGATCCGCGATCCGAGTAGCATCCTCATCGCTTTCGTGCTGCCGCTGATTCTGCTTTTTCTTTTCGGCTACGGCGTCTCGCTCGATACCACCCGCACCCGCATCGGCCTCGTGACCGAGGAGATGACGCCGCTGACGCAGGATCTGTCGGCCAGTTTCCAGGCCTCGCGCTATTTCGATGTGGCCATCAGCCGCGACCGGCGTCTGTTCGAGGAAGATCTCGTGCTCGGCAAGCTGCGCGGCATCGTCGTCATCCCCGCCGATTTCACCACGCGCTACACCGCCGGCAACCGGCCGGATATCCAGGTGATCGTCGATGGCTCCGAACCGAACACGGCGAATTTCGTGCAGAATTATGCCCAAGGCACTGTCGCCAACTGGGAGCGGCAGAGGCAGGCGGATGTCGCCTCCCACAGTCCCGCCATTTCGGTGGAACAGCGCTTCTGGTTCAATCCCGAACTGACCAGCCGCAATTTCCTCGTGCCCGGCTCGATCGCCATCGTCATGACGCTGGTCGGCACGCTTCTGACCTCGCTCGTCGTTGCCCGCGAATGGGAGCGGGGCACGATGGAGGCGATGATGGCGACGCCGGTGACGGCAGTCGAACTGCTCGCCGGCAAGATCCTGCCCTATTTCCTGCTCGGCCTCACCTCGATGACGCTCTGCGTGCTGCTTGCGGTCTTTCTCTTCGGCGTGCCGTTCCGCGGCTCCATCGCTGCTCTTTATGCGCTGTCGGCCGCTTTCCTGATCCCGGCGCTTGGCCAGGGCCTGTTGATCTCGACGGCAACGAAGAACCAGTTCCTTGCCTCGCAGCTGGCGTTGATCTCGGCCTTCCTCCCTGCTTTCCTGCTGTCTGGTTTCCTCTTCGAGATCAATTCCATGCCGACCGTGATCCAGTGGATCACCTTCATCGTGCCGGCGCGCTACCTGATCCCCAGCCTGCAGACGGTGTTTCTGGCCGGCGACATCTGGCCGATGTTCGGCCAAGCGATCGGCGTAATGCTGACGATCGGCGCCATCATGTTCGTGCTTGCGGCCCGCAGCACCAGAAAGAGGATCGGCTGAGATGGGTTGGACAAGGCTCTACGCCCTGATCGTCAAGGAACTGCTCGCCGTGCTGCGCGATCCCAAGGGCCGCGCCATTCTGATCGGCCCGCCGATCGTCCAGCTTCTCGTCTTCTCCTATGCGGCGACGCTCGAAGTTCGCAATGTCGACGTGATGATCCTCAACCGCGACAGCGGCCATTGGGGCCAGGAATTGATCGAGCGCATCGATGGCTCGCCGACCTTCCGGAAAATCGAGATTGCAGGAAACCAGGCGGAGGTCCGGGTGGCGATCGACAACCAGACGGCCATTGCCGCCGTTGAGATCGGCCCGGACTTTTCGCGCAATATTGAGGCGGGAGCGCCGGCCGACCTGCAGGTGGTGCTCGACGGCCGCCGCTCCAACGCCTCGCAGATCGTCGCGGGCTATCTCTCGCAGATCAGCGCCGCCCTCGCCGCCGAGACGCCGGCCGGCAAACGTGCCGGCGCCGACATCGTCTCGACAGTGCCGCGCAACTGGTTCAACCCGAACCTCACCTATCAATGGTTCATGGTGCCGAACCTGATCGCTAGCATCGCGCTGCTGATCGGCCTGATCGTCACGGCCCTGTCGATCGCCCGCGAGCGCGAACTCGGCACCTTCGACCAGCTGATGGTCTCGCCGCTGCGCATTCACGAGATCCTGATCGGCAAGCTGATCCCGCCGATGATGATCGGTCTCTTCCATATCACCGTCTATATCCTGGCCGCCGTCTTCCTCTTCGATGTGCCGCTGCGAGGCTCTCTCTTTCTGCTGTACGGCAGCGCAATCTTCTATCTCGGTTCGGTCGCCGGCCTCGGCCTGTTCATCTCGGCGCTTTCGATGACGCAGCAGCAGGCGATCCTCGGCGCCTTCCTGTTCATGGTGCCGGCCATGCTGCTATCAGGCTTTGCGACGCCGATCGAGAACATGCCGGGGTGGCTGCAGCCGGTGACACTGATCAATCCGCTGCGCTATTTCCTGGTGATCGTCAAAGGCGTTTTTCTCAAGGATATTCCGCTGAGCGAGGTGGTGAACCAGACAATCCCGCTGGCGCTGATCGCCACTGTTACGCTCAGCGCCGCCGCCTGGCTCTTCCGCCGCCGGCTGGAATAACCACTGCTTCAGCCGCCTCACAGAATGTGAACCGGCCTTCCAAAGCGTGACTCTCTTCTGCCGGAACCTCGGATTGGCGCGGTCGTTACCCAAGCGCAACCCAGCAAAGGAGAAGCAAAATGTACAAGATCCTACTTGTCTCCAGCGCCCTTGCGCTGTCGTCGCTCGCCACCAATGCGCTCGCTGACGGAGCCGTCACCGGTGCAGCCGGCGGCGCCATCACCGGCGCAATCGTCGGCGGCCCTGTGGGTGCTGCCGTTGGCGGCGTGGCCGGCGGTGTCGCCGGCGCAGTGATCGATCCGCCGCCGCGCGAGGTCGTCACCTATGTCCAGCAGCAGCCGGCCCCGACCGCTTCTGTGGTCGTCCAGGAACCGATTGTCGTCGGCAAGCCGCTTCCGGCGGATGTCGTCGTGACGCCGGTGCCTGACAATCCGAAATATGCTTACACGGTCATCAACGATCGCCGTGTGATCGTCGAACCCCGCACCCACCGCGTGGTGCAGGTGATTGAATAAACAGGAAGAAAGGGTACGGCTCCCACGGACCCTTTCTTCTAGCGAAAACCGCCGCCCCGAAAGGACGGCGGTCGTGCTGTTTGATCGGGCGGATCAAACCTTCAGCTCGCGCCGCTCGCGCTCGGTCACCATCGCAAGGTCGAGCACCTTCTGCAGGTTGGCGGCGTGGCGGAAGTTCGGGTCTGGCTGGATGCCGCTTGCCACGGCCTCGGCAAAACGCTGGTAGTTGGTCGCCACCGGTTCAACCTCGATCTTCGTCCAGGTGGCGGTTTCGACATCCTCACCGAGGCAGCCATGCAGCTCGGAACCGCTGGGACGATGGATGACCTCGAGACTGCCCCTCTCGCCATAAATGCGCAGCTTCAACTCGTTCAGATGCCCTGTCGCCCAGCGGCTGGCATGGATGACGCCGAGCGCGCCGTTGGCGAAATCGACAGACATGGTGAAGCTGTCATTGGCATCGAGCAGATATTCGCCGATCTGGCCGCCCGGCGCCTTGTTGAAGGTCTTCAGCCGGGCGAAGACGTGGTCGATGTCGGTCGCCGCGCCATAGGCGGCGAAATCGAGAATATGGATGCCGACGTCGCCGAGCACGCCGTTCGAACCGTGGCCGGTGGAAAGCCGCCACAGCCAGGTCGATTCCGTGCGCCAGTCGCCCCAGGCACGCGACACCAGCCAGCTCTGGAGATAGGAGGCTTCCACGTGTCTGATCGTGCCGAGCTCGCCGGCGAGCACCATCTCGCGGGCGCGCTGCAGCGGCGCGACGTTGCGATAGGTGAGATTGACCATGTTGATGACGCCGGCCCTTTCGGCCGCCTCCGTCATCTCCAGCGCCTTCGCATAGTTCTCCGCCAGCGGCTTTTCGCAGAAGACATGTTTGCCCGCGGCAATCAGCGCCATCGTCGTCGGGTGATGGATGCGGTCGGGGGTGACATTTGTCGCCGCATCGAATTCACCCCAGGCGATCGCCTCCTCCAGCGAAAGAAACCGCTTTTCGATGTTGAACTTGTCGGCGAAGGCCGAAAGCCGCTCGGGATCGGTGTCGACGGCGCCGACCACCGTCACGCCGTCGATGAGGGGGAAGCGGGCGAGTTGGTTTTTCGCCATCACCCCCGTGCCAAGAACGAGTAGTCGCATGGATGC
>NZ_VSZV01000253.1:1886-12156 GCF_008919455.1 Rhizobium sp. PEPV16 | reverse complement strand
ACCCCTCAGGGTTATAGGCCCACTTCACGCCGTTGATCAGCACCTTCTGAACATTGACGTCGTGATAGGTCGGATAGGTCTCGTGGCCCGGGCGGAAATAGAAGATGTTGCCGGCGCCGCGGCGCCAGGTCAGGCCCGAGCGGAACACTTCGCCGCCCTGGAACCAGGAGATGAACACCGTTTCGAGCGGTTCCGGCACCGAAAACTGCTCGCCGTACATTTCCTCGTTCTCAAGCTCGAAATGTTCGCCGATACCGGCAGCGATCGGATGGCGCTGGTTGATCGTCCACAGACGCTCGCGCTCACCCGCCTCGCGCCATTTCAGCGCGCAGGGCGTGCCCATCAGCCGCTTGAAGATCTTGGAGAAATGGCCCGAATGCAGCACCAGCAGGCCCATGCCTTCCCAGACGCGCTTGGCGACACGCTCGACGACGACATCGGAAACTGCGCCGTGATCCTTGTGGCCCCACCAGGTCAGCACGTCGGTCTCTGTAAGGCGGGCTTCGCTGAGGCCGTGTTCCGGCTCCTGCAGCGTCGCTGTCGTCGCCGAGATACTTGGATCGGTGTTCAGCGCATTGGCGATCGTTGTGTGCATGCCTTCGGGATAGATCCCCCGGACGATCTCATTGGTATTCTCGTGGATGTTCTCTCCCCAGACGACGGTGCGAATGGCCATGATGTGCTCCTGTAGAACCTGGAAGTATCGATAGGCGGGAAGGCAGGATTCAAAGCGCTTTGGAAAACGGCGCCGGCTGCGCCTCGTCTCCTCCACGTCCAAGGAACACATAGACCTTTGTCAGTATTTTGACAAAGGGGAAAATTTACCGGCCGAAGACGGAAAAACCGCCTGGCAATATCACAGCAATATCAATGCGAAACCGATTTAGAAAATAGATTGACGACCAAAACGCCTGTTATGATCAGCCCGAGCCCGACGATTGCCGGCAGGTCGAGGCGCTGCTTGAAGAACACCAGGCCGACCGAGGAAATCAGCACGATTCCCAAAGCGCTCCAAATCGCATAGGCGATACCGACGGGGATGCTTTTCAGCGTCAACGACAGGCAATAGAAGGCGGCCGCATAACAGGCGACGACGAGTGCCGTCGGCCCGATGCGGGTGAACTGCTGTGACAGTTGCAGCGCGGTCGTGCCGATGACCTCGAGCACGATGGCTGCAAACAGCAGCCCGTAGACGGCGGCCTGGCTCATGGCGGATTCCTTTTCGAATTACCTGCCGGTCAGTTCGACAAGGCGATCGATGAGATCCCGCCTCAGAACCCCGTTGATATCATGGCTTTCCAACGTATCTGCGAACCAAAGTCCATCGGCGGCGAAACGCACGACTTGTGCGTCGAGGGAGGAATCGGTGCCGATATATTCCTCGGCCCGCGCCTGCACCCATTGGCGCCAGCGAAGACGTAGCCGGGGTTCGGCAAGAAGCGCGATCGTCACCTGCGTCCAATTCCTGGAATCGTCGGGACGCTCCTTGAGACCGGATACCGCCCTGAGATAGGCGCGGGTGAAGCGGCCCTGCGGCAGCGGATCGCCGCGCATCAGTTCCTCTATATCGGCGTCGAATTTTTCGAGCAGGCTCTCGAACAGGGCATCGAGCAGCGCATTTTTCGTCGGGAAGTGATGCAGCAGCCCGCCCTTGCTGACGCTGGACGCGGCGGAAACCGCATCGAGCGTGACTGCCGCCATGCCGTCGCTGGCAGCAAGGCGCGCGGCGACCTCCAGCAACTGCTGGCGCACAAGCACGGGCTGCTTCTTGCGATGATGAGCGTTCGACATGCAAATAAAAGATACCGTCCGGACGGTTTTGTCAAGGAGAATCGGCCGCCACCCTACCGTCCCGGCATTATGCGCGAAATGCCGCGGCACCTTGATGACAGTTGCGATCATTTTCCGCCCGGTGCATGAAGAGGCCGGGGAATGGTTGAGGCAATTGGGATGGTTTCGTGACGGAGAAGGTCACCACCTTATATCAGGCGATCGGCGGCGATCCTGTCGTGCGGGCGCTAACGCACCGTTTCTACGAACTGATGGACAGCTTGCCGGAGGCGAGAAACGTGCGCGCCGTACACCCGTCGAGCCTTGTGGGCAGCGAAGAGAAATTTTACGAATATATGACCGGTTATCTCGGCGGCCCGCCGCTCTATACCGATAAGCGCGGCCATCCGCGTCTGCGCAGCCGCCATTTCGTCGCCGAGATCGGCCCTGTCGAGCGCGACGAATGGCTGCTCTGCTTCCGCCGCGCCCTGGACGAGACGATATCAAGCCAGGCGCTGCGCGATCTCATCTGGGCGCCGGTGGAACGGCTCGCCTATCACATGCAGAACAAGGCTACCGACAACAAGGAACAATCATGAGCCTGAACGCGCGTCTGGAGCCGGTGCTTTATCTCTTTGCCGGCCTGTTTGGCGTAGCCGGCGTGGCGCTTGCCGCCCTTGCTGCCCATGGCGGCGGCGAGGCCAATCTTGCGGCATCCGCATCTGCCATGTGCCTTGCCCACGCCCCTGCGCTGCTGGCATTGGCTCTCGGCAACGTCAGGCTCAGAACCGCCTGGCTGGCCGGTTTGCTGATGATTGTCGGAACGCTGCTTTTTGCGGGCGATCTCGTCACCCTGCGCTTTTCCGGCTCCGGCCTCTTCCCCTATGCCGCGCCGACCGGCGGCTGGGCGATGATGCTTGGCTGGCTGGCCGTTGCGGCAGGCGCTGTCCTCCGCGTCAGGACTTGAGAGCTTTACTGACCGCTAAAGCCCTCTCCTCCCTCATTCCTGTGCCTGTCACAGGAATCCAGTGCGCCCAAGTCCTTGGGCGCGGGAAAAGTTTTTCCATGTATGAGAGTCGATCACGGCGCGGACGCGCCGTGGCTGGATTCCTGTGACGAGCACAGGAATGAAGAGTATCGCCGATACCGAAAGGCGAAACCGTATCGACCGCATTTAAATGCCATCGACCACGTTGAAGCCCTCGAAGACCGGCGGCCCCTTGTAGATCGCCTTGTGATCGCCGGCATTGCGGTGCGCCGCGCGAAAGCTCTCGGACTTCGTCCAGTTCTGAAAATCCGCTTCGCTTTTCCAGACCGTGTGCGAGGAATAGAGCGTATAGCCCTCCTCTTCGTTGGTCTTGCCGCGCAGCAGGCGGAATTCGACGAAACCGGGCACCTCGGTCAGGCTGGAATCGCGATTGCGCCAGACCGTCTCGAAATCGCTTTCGCTCCCGGTTGCAACCTTGAAGCGGTTCATTGCGATATACATGGAATCTCCCTACGCCTTCCTCTTGCCCGCCCTTGCAGAACGCAAGGGAAAGGCGAGAACATTATCGCCGTTTGCCGCTGCTGGGCCAAGCGGTCTTGTTGTCGCTTCCCCGGGCATGCGCGCTTCCCAGGTCGGGAACAGCGTCACATTCTGGTAGATCTGCTGGCGTTCGGCATGCTGCTGGAAAAGTTCGTAAAGTTCCGGCACGAGGCCCTCGCCTGTCTGCGCGGCGAGCTTATGCAGGCCGATCATGGTGAAGCCGTCGGGGCGCTGGTCGTTCATCGGGAATTGTCTCGTTCGTTCATCGTCTGCAGCGCACGCTCCAGGCTGGACTTACTGCCGTTGCGAAGCGGGATGAAGGTCTTGCTGAACTTCTTACAGCCTGTCTTCACACGCAGGCAGGCATCGTGGCTGATACAGTCGATCGGGCAGAAGACGCAGTCGACCGAGGGAAGCAGAGTATCGATGCGGGAAACCGCTTCGCGCAGACCGCCATCATGGTGGATGAGCTCAGCGCCGAAATTGCTGGCGATTTGGCGAAGATGCGCCACCTGGCAGTCACGGCCACCGACATAGAGGAAACTGCGGCCATCCAGTTTGGACCGTCCGAGGGATGCCTGACCGGCGTCCTCGCCCGCGCTATCGCGGACCTCCCGGTTCGAACCCTTCTTGCCCTTGCGAGCCATATGCCACCCGTTCGCTCGTTGATCGTCACACGATTCCTGCGTGTGCAAGCGGACCTTATTAAACTTGATTTTTAGAGTAAAGTATAAAGTTGATTATTTTTATCATATTTTATCGAGCCGTGACTTGGACCGGAAAATCGAACACGTGGGAAGATCCCATTTCATCCGGCAGAGCAGGAACACTGCAGGAATTGAGCCTGTCTAGAACTGCATTATCGACTTCCGCCATACCGGAGCCTTTGACAACGCGCGATGAAGTGACATCTCCGTCGCTATTAACGGTGACGCGAACATTCAAGGATACGGTATTCTGGCGATACTGCGGCCTCAGCCGGTCGACACAACGAGACAGCCGCGAATAGACTTTGCCCTTATAATTTGCTTCAGATGCGCCGCCTGCTCCGTCCCTGCCGCCCGATGTGCGCGAGTTGCTGTCGGCGTTGGCATTATCCTGACCGTCGGCGACTCCTCTGCGCGCTTCCTGCTTTGCATCGCCCTCGGAACCTTTCGCCTCCCTCGGAGGCTCATTTGTTTCCACCTTCTTCTTTTCCACCGGCTTTTTCTGCTTCGGCTTCGGTGTTGGAGTTACTGCTTCTACAGGAGGCTCTGGCTCCGGAGAAATCGCGGCAGCCTCTACTGGCGCGATCTCTTCTGGTTCAGATTGCATCGCGGTCGCGACGGGCGGTTCAATGGAAGCATCCGGCGGTACCGGTATCTCTGCGGGCTGCTCGGGCACCATCGTCGACATAGGTTGAGCAACGGACGTTTCGGCAGGAGTTTCCGATACGAGAATCTCCGGTTCCACAGCCGCCACTGTCTCTGGTGACTGACGCGTGATCTCCTGTGTCGGCTGAACAGCCTCGACCGGCTCCGCATCAGTCGGTTGGACAGTTTCCGGCTGGACTGCCTTCGGCTGCACCTTCGCTGTTTCTATTGGCTGGACGGTCTCGGGCGTGACGGCCTCCGGAACAATTTCCTCCTGTATGGTGACGTCGGTCTCGCCGGCTGCGGTCTGATCGGCGTCCGAACTACCGAGCATGACAACGCTGACTGCCTCTCCGGCCTCCATCAGTATTTCATCTGAAGGCTTGGGCCCGAACAGAAGCAGCGCGGCGGCCAATGCTGCATGAAAAAAGAACGAACCGACACAAGTCAGCGCCACCCGTCGCCGCACCGGTGCCTTCTCGTCTTCCTGCTTTTCCACCGCCGCATCCATCGGCGGCGCGGCGGCGACAACATCCGACGCGGCTTCCGGATGATCGGGAAAGGAGGGTATCTGCGCGAAACGCGCATAGTGGACCACCGCCTCGCCGGCCGGCTGCCGCTGCACATTGCGCAGGTCGGAAAGCTCGTGGCCGGGGTGAATGTGGTTGTCGTTCAGACTGCCGTCAGCGTCCGGCTCCCCGATGAGCACCTGTCTCGATCTGGTCTTCGCTGAAATTGCCATCTTATGCCTCGGACAGTCTGGACATGCCCACCGGGATTCATTCCCGGCGTATTCTTAGCCCTCGAAGGGAACGGAAATCTGCGAGCGGGTGACGAGACCCTTCATGCATTCGCCGGCGGCCGGACCGTCACAGACCGGCGTGTCGTTGATGATGATGCGGGTGACCGTCTCGCACTTCACATTCGGCATATCGAACTGGCGCACGCGCTTCTTGCCCTGCGGCAGATCGCGGAAGTCGAGCACGGTGATGCGGTCGACGGCATTCTTGTCGTTGAAAAAGGCGAGTTCGAAGGAGATCTTGTTGATCGGGGTCTGGAGATTATTCTCGGCGACGAAAGTCATCATGCAGCCCTTTTGCGATGGCGCCAGAGCGTTGAGTTCGACATCCAGCTTGGCGGTTGCCGCGTCCTGCGCCTGGCATATGCTTGAAACCGCCATCACCATGCCAGCTGCAACAGCCGCAAACCTAACCGTCATCATCTTCTCCGCCATTGTCGCGAACCGCCGACAGGCGGCCTCCTATCAGCAATCTCAAAAACTTGACTGCAATAGTCTCCTATTGCGTCTTTAAAAAACTATGAGTATGAAAGTCAAGATAATTGTCATCACAACCGGGGACCCCTGATCACCGGCTTCATGGAATTGCCAACCGAAATGATGGTTGAAAAGCCAGATAACTTTAAGCACGTGCCGCTGCAGAGCGAGCCTGCGGCGCAGCACCGGATCGTCGAAAGCGCGGACCTTTTCCGCGGCACGAACGAGATCATGATAAGACATGACGGCTTGGTCTATCGTCTGAAGATCACCCGTCAGGGCAAGCTCATTCTCAATAAGTAGGGTAGGACATGACCGAACAGACAAGACCGGCGCCAGCCGAAATCCGTGCGTTTCGCGCCGAGAATCCGAAAATGCGCGAGCGTGATATCGCCGCCCAGCTGAAGATTTCCGAGGCAGCCCTCGTCGCCGCCGAAACAGGCATCAGCGTGACCCGAATCGATGGCAGTGCGCTGAAGCTTCTCGAGCACGTGGCCGGCCTCGGCGAAGTAATGGCGCTGTCGCGCAACGAAAGTGCCGTTCACGAGAAGATCGGTGTCTTCGAAAACATCAAGAGCGGCGCGCAGGCCGCGATCGTTCTCGGCGAGAATATCGATCTGCGCATCTTCCCGAGCCGCTGGGAGCATGGTTTCGCCGTATCCAAGAAGGATGGCGATCAAGAACGCCTCAGCCTGCAATATTTCGACAAGGCCGGCAACGCCGTGCACAAGGTGCACCTGCGCCCGAGCTCGAAAGTCGAAGCCTATCACGCGATCGTCGCCGAGTTGAAGCTGGAAGACCAGTCGCAGGATTTTGTCGAGGCTGAGACCTCAAATGCCGTCGATGAGACCGCCGACGTCAACCGCGACGAGCTGCGCGACAACTGGAGCAAGCTCACCGATACGCATGAGTTCTTCGGCATGCTGAAGCGCCTGAAGATCGGCCGCCAGGCGGCCGTGCGCACGGTCGGCGACGACTATGCCTGGAAGCTCGACAACAGCGCGACGGCAGACATGATGCATGCCTCGGTGAAATCCGGCCTGCCGATTATGTGCTTCGTCGCCAATAACGGCATCGTCCAGATCCATTCCGGCCCTATCTTCAACGTGCAGCCGATGGGGCCGTGGATCAATATCATGGACCCGACCTTTCACCTGCATCTGCGCCAGGATCACATCGCCGAGACCTGGGCCGTACGCAAGCCGACCACGGACGGCCACGTCACCTCGCTGGAGGCTTACAATGCCGAAGGCGAGATGATCATCCAGTTCTTCGGCAAGCGGAAGGAAGGTTCCGACGAACGCGCCGAGTGGCGCGAGATCATGGAAAACCTGCCGCGGGCAGCAAGTGTGGCCGCATAAGGATCGCTACGATGACGATGCGTAATAATCTGCGCCGGATCCGTCCTTGGGAACTGGCCCTGACGGCGGCCATCATGGCGCTGCCGCTAATCCCGGCGCCGACCATCCAAGGCTTCGCCTTCATCCGCGCCGCCCACGCCGAGGAAAAGAAGCTCGACACGTCGCGCCTTGTTTCGGTCGGCGGCGACATCACCGAGATCGTCTATGCGCTCGGCGAGGAAAGCCGGCTCATCGCCCGGGACACGACGAGCATCTATCCGGAGGCGGCGCTAAAGCTGCCGAACGTCGGTTACATGCGCGCGCTCTCACCGGAAGGCATCCTCGCCATGAACCCGACGGCGATCATCGCCGTCGAAGGTTCAGGCCCGCAGGAAGCGCTGGCTGTGCTGAAGAATGCCAGCGTGCCCTTCGAGACCGTGCCGAGCGCCTTTACCCGCGACGGCATCATCGCCAAGATCGACCGTGTCGGCACGCTGCTGGGCGTGCCCGACAAGGCGAAGGCGCTTGAAGAAAAGGTCGCGGCCGATCTCGACGCGGCGATCGCCGATGCCGAAAAGCGCCCGGAGGCCGAGCGCAAGCGCGTTCTTTTCATCCTCAGCGCCCAGAACGGCCGGATCATGGCATCGGGCACCGGCACCGCCGCCGATGGCATCGTCAAGCTCGCCGGCGCCATCAACGCCATCGGCGCATTCCCGGGCTACAAGCCGCTGACGGACGAGGCGATCATCGAAGCCAAGCCCGACATCATCCTGATGATGAATCGCGGCGACGGCGCCGGCACCAAGAACGAGAACCTGCTGGCTCAGCCGGCGATCGCGCTGACGCCGGCAGGCGAGAAAAAGGCGATCATCCGAATGGATGGCGTCTACCTGCTCGGCTTCGGCCCGCGCACCGCAGCCGCCGCGCGTGAGCTCAACACGGCGATCTACGGGGGCTGATCATGGCCCTGCCGCAAGCCATGATGGAACGAAGGCGACGATTCCCGATGGCGGACATCCGCGAAATCAGGCAGGCGGGCGACAGGACGCGGCTCGCCTTGCTGGCGATCGCGCTGCTTGTCGCCGGCTCGGTCTTTTCGATGCTGTTTTCGGTAACGACCGGCGCCTCGGATGCCTCAATCCTCGACGTTATCAGCAACATCGCCGGCTCCGAGACGACGCTCAGCACGCGTGACCGGATCATCATCTTCGATATCCGCCTGCCCAGAGCGATCCTCGGCTTCCTGATCGGCGCCTCGCTGGCCGTCTCCGGCACGGTGATGCAGGGCCTGTTCCGCAATCCGCTGGCCGATCCCGGCCTCGTTGGCGTCTCCTCCGGCGCAAGCCTCGGTGCGGTCGCGATGATCGTGCTCGGTGGCGGCCTCGCAGCTCCGCTCGAGGCGCTTCTCGGTATCTACGCTCTGCCGACGGCGGCCTTCGGCGGCGGCCTCGTCACGACGCTGCTGCTCTACAGGATCGCCACCCGTCACGGACAGACCTCGGTGGCGACGATGCTGCTTGCCGGCATTGCGCTTGGCGCCCTCGCCCTCGCCATCACGGGACTGCTGATCTACATGGCCAACGACCAGCAGCTGCGCGACCTGACCTTCTGGAGCATGGGCTCGCTTGCCGGCGCCACATGGACGAAAATCGCCGCCGCCAGCCCGATCATCCTCTTGTTCTTCACCGCTCTGCCCTTCATGGCCCGCGGCCTCAATGCCATCACGCTCGGCGAGGCGGCCGCCTTTCATATGGGTGTTCCGGTGCAGCGGCTGAAGAATGTCGCGATCGTCGGCGTCGCTGCGGCGACCGGCGCGTCCGTCGCGGTCAGCGGCGGCATCGGTTTCGTCGGGATCGTCGTGCCGCATATCCTGCGCATGGCGATCGGCCCCGACCATCGTTTCCTGCTGCCGGCCGCAGCTCTTCTCGGCGGCTCTCTGCTGATCTTCGCGGATGTCCTGGCCCGCACCCTGGTGGCCCCGGCCGAGCTGCCGATCGGCATCATCACCGCGGCGGTCGGCGGGCCGTTCTTCCTGTGGATCCTGCTGCGGCAGCGTTCGCGCCTTGCCCTGTGAGTGACCCCTGTGAGTGATATTGCGATGATCGAAGTTTCCGGCGTCTCCGTGCGCCTTTCCGGCAAAACCATCATCAGCGACGTCTCCTTCACCGCAAGAGCCGGCGAGCTGACGGCGATTGCCGGGCCGAACGGCTCCGGCAAGACGACGACGATGAAAGCCATCTCCGGCGAACTTGCCTATGGCGGCTCGGTGCGCATCGGTGGCGACGAGGTGAAGGGACTGAAACCCTGGCAGCTTGCCGCCATTCGTGGCGTGCTGCCACAGGCAAGCACCATCTCCTTTCCCTTTACCGTGCGCGAGATCGTCCGCATGGGCCTGACGTCAGGTCTCAACCTGCATCCCTGCAAGGCCGAGCAGACGGCGGCGGCAGCGCTTTCCTCCGTCGATTTGACCGGCTTCGAAGGCCGTTTCTATCAGGAACTCTCCGGAGGCGAGCAGCAGCGTGTGCAGCTTGCCCGCGTGCTCTGCCAGATCGCCGAGCCCATCGTCGACGGCAAGCCCTGCTGGCTGCTGCTCGACGAGCCGGTCTCGAGCCTCGACATCAGCCACCAGCTGACCATCATGACGCTCGCCCGCAATTTCTGCGAACGCGGCGGCGGCGTCATCGCCGTCATGCACGATCTCAACCTGACGGCGCTCTTTGCCGACCGCATCGTGCTGATGAAATCCGGCCGCCTCGCCGCCGCCGGCAGCATCGGTGAAGTGCTGACGAACGAAACGATGCTCTCGGTGTTCGGCTGCGCGCTGCGCATCAACCAGGTACCATCAGACGGCACGCCCTTCGTGCTCGCCCACAGCGCCATTTCCCGCCCCTGAGCACTGCGCGAGCGGAACTTTTGACCGCCCGGCACGTTGTCGGCAGTGATCTGGGTCAATGCCGGGCGATATCATTCATGCAACGGACGGTGGTGACCCTCGTGCGAAATA
>NZ_VSZV01000253.1:0-1840 GCF_008919455.1 Rhizobium sp. PEPV16 | reverse complement strand
CGGGCATCGAGGAGCAGATCGTAGCGTTGCGCGACGAACTCGCGGAACTGACGCGCCTCGTCGGCAAGAGCTCACGCCACCAGGGCGAGAAAATCCGCAGCCAGGCCGGTGCCGGCTATGAGGAGCTGCTTGGCCGTAGCGAGGATCTGCTGCGCGAACTGCAGCACGGCTATGAGCGCGGCGCGACGGAAATGCGCGAGACCGTGCGCAAGCATCCCTTAGCGACCATCGGCGCCGCGGCCGCTTTCGGCCTTGCCATCGCCTTCCTCGCCCGGCGCTGAGGAAGCGCGATGCTCTTACCAATCCTCAGCCTGTTGACAGGCGCAAGCGTGCACCGGACCGTTGCGCGCGCCAAGCGCAACGGCATCTTCATTGCGCTTGCCGTGCTCTTCCTTCTCACCGCCTACGCGCTGGCCGTCACCGCCGGCGCCATCTGGCTTGCCGGCATCTACGGCCCGGTCGGCGCGGCTCTCTTCCTGGCCGCCTGCGCGCTGCTGATCGCCATCATCGCCCTGGTGGCGATGTCGATCATCAACGCCCGGGAAGCACACCGCACCCGCGAACGCCGTGCGGCGCTCGAATCGCTGGCAACGGTCGGGCTCGGTCTTATCCGCGCCCAGCCGCTCCTGACCGCCGGTGTTTTGGCAGCAATCGTCGCGGCCAATCTGATAGGGTCAAAGCGCGAGGATTGAAGAGGCATTGGCTCTCCTGATCGTTCTGAGAACGACGAGGAGAAGCGGGTTTGCGTATCAGCAGGATTGGGGTAGGACGCCGACCCCTCCCTCATTCCTGTGACAAGCACAGGAATGAGGATGAGAGGTAGTGCCTCTAATGGCCGTCCCATCCCGTGGAGCCCGTCCTTCTCCCACCCTTACAACGCAAAAAAGCCGGCGCCCCGAGGGGCGGCCGGCTTTCCTCCCAAATATAACTCTTGTCAGAACGCGAAAGCCTTCGATGTCAGCGGCGCCGAGGTGGCGTCGGGGCCGAAATCAGCCTCGCCTGAGATCTGCAGCAACTCCTGCAGCCGCTGGCGGGCCCGGTTGACGCGGCTCTTGATGGTGCCCACGGCGCATCCGCAGATTTCGGCCGCCTCCTCGTAGGAAAAACCCGAGGCGCCGACGAGGATGATCGCCTCGCGTTGATCCGGCGGCAGCTGGTCGAGCGCCTTCTTGAAGTCCTGCAGATCGAGCGCGCCATATTGCGAGGGGTGCATCGCCATCGATTCGGTGAACAGCCCGTCGCTGTCCTGCACTTCGCGACCGCTCTTGCGCATTTGGCTGTAGAGTTCGTTGCGCAGGATCGTAAAGAGCCAGGCCTTCATATTGGTGCCCATCTCGAAATGATCCTGTTTGGCCCAGGCTTTCATGATGGTGTCCTGGACGAGATCGTCGGCACGATCGTGCCGCCCGATGAGCGAGATCGCGAAGGCGCGAAGGCTTGGGAGTGCCGCCAGCAGTTCCCGCTTGAAGCTGGGTTGCGATTTGTCTTCCATGCGACGATCCTATTCGGCCATCTTGGCAGAAGCCATCATTTCAGCATGGTCGAGCTTTTCGAGAAGGTCGAGAAAACGATCGGGAATCGCCTCGTCCTGTGCAGCCGCATAGAGCGACCGCAGCCTGACGCCGATCTGGTTGTTCGGGTCCAGGATGTCGCTGGCCCGCAACTCCAGCTTTCGCTGATCGGCTGCTTCTTTCTTGCGTGTAGTCATCAATTCGTCTTCTCGCCGGTTGTCTGTCCAGAGCATGATGCCGAAAAGTGGGAGCGGTTTTCGGACGACATCATGCTCTAACTTGCTAATTTAGAACAGGATTCAGATTTTAGGCCGACCCGGCCTAAAATC
>NZ_VSZV01000113.1:0-5180 GCF_008919455.1 Rhizobium sp. PEPV16 | reverse complement strand
CCCGGCTGACATGGGCGCCTTCGATATGCGAGAAGGCATGGATGACGGCGCCGCTGTCGATCACTGCGCCGGGACCGAAGACGACGTTCGGTTCGATCAGCGCATCCTGGCCGATGACGGTGTCGTAGGAGAGGAAAACCGTTTCCGGCGCGATCATGGTGACGCCGGAAAGCATCATCTCGTGGCGGCGGCGCTCCTGCCAAAAGCGCTCGATGACGGCGAGTTCGGCCCGGTTGTTGCAGCCGGTCATCTCGATCTCGGGAGCATCGACGGCGGTGACGCGTCCGCCGAGCGAACGGGCGATCTCGACAAGATCGGTCAGATAGAATTCACCCTTGGCATTGGCGTTGCCGATGCGCGAGAGAAGATCAAGCGCCTTTCTGCCGTTGATCGCCATCAACCCGCTGTTGCACCAGGTGACGGTGCGCTCAGCATCGGTCGCATCCTTCTCCTCGCGGATGGCGATGAGTTCGCCATCCTTGACGAGCAGGCGGCCGTAGCCGGTCGGGCGGTCGGTGTGGAAGCCAATGACGACGACATCGCTGCCATCGGCAAGGCCCTGGCGGGCGGCCTTCAGCGGTCCGTCGGTTTGCAGCGGCACGTCGCCATAGGTGACGAGGATATCGTCATAACCCTTGGCGATCGCGTCGCGCGCGGCCAGTACCGCATGGCCGGTGCCGAGGCGTTCCTTCTGCAGACAGGATTCGATGCCGACGCCGGCAATGCTTGCCGCCTTTGCCACATCCTCGGCATCGCGGCCGACCACAAGGGCGACGGACGAGATGCCGGCGGAGGCGACCGCCTCGACGACATGGGCGATCATCGGCCGACCGGCGACCGGATGCAGGACCTTCGATTTCGAGGATTTCATCCGCGTGCTGTCACCGGCGGCAAGGATGACGGCAAGACAAGTGCGTTCCATGATTTGCTCCGCGAATCCGCGCCATGAGGCGGCTTTATCGCCTCATACTGCATAATTCCCTAAATCGGAATCGATTTAAGGATAAAATCATGCAGCCATTCAAAGTGCTGCAGCCTCCCTTGCGCCTCTCGAAGGATGCGCGGCGCTGCAGACAAGAAAAGCCTTCACAAGGGTAAATTTGCGGCTGAGATCGACCCTTCGACGGCCTCGGACCCGCGGGCTGCGAAAGCTTCATGCACATGAATGCGACCGTCCAGGATGACGTCCTCCATCGCACGGCGCGCGGCGGCGTTATCGCCGGAAACGATCGCATCGACGATGCGCATATGGGTATCGGCGATATTGGCGAAGCCGTTTTCGGTTGGCGGCGTGCTCATCCTGAACATGCCGACGAGGGCTGCTTCGATGAGACTGCCCAGTGTCCGCATGAAGGGATTGTGCGAGGCTTCGGCGATCGCCAGGTGAAAACGAAGGTCGGCGAGTGCGAGGCTGTCGGCCGTATGACCGGCCGCTGCCATCTCGAGCGCCAGCCCACGCAGCATCTCGATCTCCTCGGCATTCGCCCGCTCGGCGACGAGACCGGCGGCGAAAGGTTCGAAGGCGAGGCGAATATCGTAGAGCTGCAGTAGAAACTCTTCCGTCACGCCATTGTCGAAGTGCCAGGCGATGATCTCGCTGTCGAACATGTTCCAGAGGTTCTTTTCGGTCACACGCGTGCCGACCCGCGCCTTGGCGACGACCATGCCCTTGGCGGCGAGCGTCTTCATCGTCTCGCGCAACACCGTGCGGGACACTTTGAAGCGTTGCGCCAGTTCCGTATCGCCTGGCAGGATCGAGCCAACCGGATAGGTGCCGGCGACGATCGCCTTGCCGAGTTCGTCGACCACCTGCGCGTGGCTCGTCCGGGTTCTACGCCCCGTCTTGCGTGTCTCGTCCAATTTGTAGCGCAAGCGATCCGTCTCCCCCTCAGGCGTACCTCTTGTTCAGACTGGACACGAACAGGATGGCTTTCTGCATCAAGATGAATGCAAACAGCAAAAGGCCAATCAGGATCTTGGTCCACCAGCTCGACAGCGTGCCGTCGAAGGTGATGTAGGTCTGAATGAGCCCCTGGATCAGGATACCGATCAAGGTTCCTGCCACGAATCCCGCTCCTCCGGTCAGCAGCGTCCCCCCAATGACGACCGCCGCGATGGCATCGAGTTCGACGCCGACTGCTGCAAGAGAATATCCGGCAGAGGTGTACAGCGAAAAAACGATCCCGGATAGCCCCGCCAGAAAGCCCGAGAGCGCATAGATCTGGATTGTCGTGCGGCCGACCGGCACGCCCATCAGCCGCGCCGTCTGCGTGCCGCCGCCGAGCGCATAGACGTTGGTGCCGAAACGGGTGCGCTGGGCGATGAAGATGCCGACGGCAAAGACCAGAAGCATGATGCCGCCGATCAGCGTCAGCCGCCCGCCACCGGGCAGACGGTAATAGAGGCTCGTCAGCGTCGAATAATATTCGTGGTTGATCGGGATGCTGTCGATCGAGAGCACGAAGGCCATGCCGCGCGCCAGGAACATGCCGGCAAGGGTGACGATGAAGGCCGGCATTTCGAGATAGTGGATGATCGCGCCCATGATACCGCCAAAGGCAGTCGTGATGACGAGCACCAGCGCGAAGGCGAGCAGCGGATGGATCGAGGTATTCTCAAGGATCACCGCGAGGAAGACGCCGGTAAAGGCGATGACCGAGCCGATCGACAAATCGATGCCGCCCGAAATGATGACGAAGGTCATGCCGACGGCGGCGATGCCGAGAAAGGCATTGTCGGTCAAGAGATTGCCGATGACGCGCGTCGACAGAATGTTCGGATATTGCAGCGCGCATCCGGCATAGGCGAGCACGAAGATGACGATGGTCGCAAGCAGCGGCAGGTATTTGGAGTTCATTTCGGCTGCTCCCTACCGCCCTGCCGGCGGCTGGCGAAGATGGCGAGCGATTGTACCGCCGGCGACTGGATGACGAGGATGACGATAATGATGACGGCCTTGATAATCAGGTTGAATTCAGGCGGGAAGCCGGCGGACAGGATGCCGGTATTCACAGCCTGGATGATCATCGCGCCGATCAGCGACCCGAGAATGCTGAAGCGGCCGCCGAGGAGCGAATTGCCGCCGACGACGACGGCGAGGATCGCGTCAAGTTCCAGCCATAGGCCGGCATTGTTGGCATCGGCGCCCCTGATGTCGGCTGCGACGATGATGCCCGCAATCGAGGCGCAGATCCCGCTCAGCATATAGACCGCCATCAGCAGCACCGGCGTTTGAATGCCGGAGAGCGTGCTGGCGCGACGATTGATGCCGACGGCCTCGATCAGCATGCCGAGCGCCGTACGGCGGACGAGCAGGATGACGAGCAGGCCAACGAGAAGCCAGATGACGACAGGCATCGGCAGGAGAGCCATGGAACCGCTGCCGAAGAAGGTCAGCCCGTCATCGTTGAAGGTCAGGATGGCGCCTTCGGTGATCAACTGGGCGATGCCTCGGCCGGCCACCATCAGCACCAGCGTCGCGATGATCGGTTGGATATTGAGGACTGCCACCAGGAACCCGTTCCAGACGCCGCAGGCAAGCCCGATCGCAAGCGTCAGGATAATGGTGTAGGCGACTGAATTTCCAGAGACAATCGACGAGGCGGCGACGGCGCCGCAGATGGCGATGACCGCACCGACGGACAGGTCGATGCCCTTGGTGGCAATGACCAGCGTCATGCCGATCGCCAGCAGCGCCACCGGCGCGCCGCGGTTCAGCACATCGATCAGGCTGCCATAAAGCCGGTCATTCTGAACCACAACATTAAAAAACTGCGGTGACGTGATGAAATTCAACAGAAGAATGACAACGAGCGCGATCAATTGCGGCGCCAGGCGATAGGCCAGCGCTTTCAGGGAGGACCTCATGCATCCTCCATCTTGTGCTCGGCGGCAGCGATGGCATCGACGATGCCGGCAGCGGTGATACGCTCGCCTGTCAGTTCGGCGATATGCTGCCTGTCGCGCAGTACGATGACACGTGAACTATAGGCGACAAGCTCTTCAAGTTCCGAGGAAATCACGATCAGCGACATGCCGCCGGCACAGAGTTCTTCGATGAGCCGGATGATCTCGGCATGGGCACCGACATCGATGCCGCGGGTCGGCTCGTCGAGGATCAGAAACTTGGGATTGGTCGCCAGCCAGCGGGCGAGGATCGCCTTCTGCTGGTTGCCGCCTGACAGTAGCCGGATCGGCTTTTCGCGATCGGTGGTGCGGATATCCAGCGCCTTGATGTAGCGGTCGGCAAGCGTATTCTGTTCGGCGCGCGACAGCGGCCGCGTCCAGCCGCGGCGCGCCTGCAGCGCCAGGGCGATGTTCTCCCTGATCGACAGGTCGCCGATGATGCCATCGGTCTTGCGGTCCTCGGGGCAGAAGCCGAAACCTTTTGCAATCGCCGCGCGGGGGCTCGAAATCGTCGCCGGCTGGCCGTCGATCGTGGCGCTGCCGCTGTCGGCATGTTCAATGCCGAAGAGCAGTTCGGCGGTTTCGGTGCGGCCGGAACCAAGCAGCCCGGCGACGCCGACCACCTCTCCGGCCCGAACTTCAAGGTCGAAAGGCTTGACCTTGCCGCGTTTGCCGTAGCCTGAAAAACGGTATCGGACGTCACCCGCAGCAAGGCTGCGTTCCCTGACCGTCTCCTCGACATGGGCTAGTTCGCGGCCGAGCATCATGGCGATCAGGCCCTGGCGCGGCAGATCAGAGGCGTCGCGGGTGCCGACGAGCTTGCCGTTGCGCAGCACGGTGATACGGTCGCTGATCGCATAAACCTGCTCGAGAAAATGGGTGATGAAGACGATGCCAAGGCCGCGCTTCTTCAGGTCGTCGATGATGCGGAAGAGCAGCGCCACTTCCTGATTATCGAGACTTGCAGTGGGCTCATCGAGGATCAGCACCTTGCCGGAAAGATCGACGGCACGGGCGATGGCAACCACCTGCTGGACGGCGACGGAGAAACGGCCGAGCTCGGCGGTGACGTCGATATCGACGCCGTAGCCGGCGAGCAACTCACGCGCCTTGCGGTTCATCGCACGCACGTCGGTCATGCCGAAGCGCCTTGGCTGGCGCCCGAGAAAGAGATTTTCGGCCACGCTCAGATTGGAAAGGAGATTGACCTCCTGGTAGACCGTGCCGATGCCGAGCTTCTGGGCGGCGAGCGTATTGGCCGGATTGATCTCGTG
>NZ_VSZV01000123.1:0-6061 GCF_008919455.1 Rhizobium sp. PEPV16 | reverse complement strand
GCTCGGTTCCTTCCCAGTCGTCGAGCGATCCTGCTTCAGACAGAATATTGAAGTAGAAGCGTGGCATTCGAAATCCTTCAAAGCCCGGCAGGATAAGTCACTTATTTTGCCGTTCCGCAGCGTTCAGATCAACAGCATTTGGATATGCTTTCGTCATCGGTGCCGATGCCCTTGCGGCCAATGTGCGCAACCGCACCGACAGTTGGCGGCGAGGAGCCGATGGATTAAAGTTTTAGCACGAGCTTAAACTCAAGATTAACCCGGAGCGGCGAGGCGTAGGAGGATGATATGATCGATTTCAATCTCTCGCTCCGGACGAAAGACGTGAACGTGCTTACGGAGGCTATTCGGACCTGGTACCGGCATAATCGCGTCATGCCGACGGAACGAGCAACGCAATTGCTCTGCAGCGCGGCTGCCGATCTTTATAGCCAAGGGCATAGGACGCCGGAGGAACTGGCTACGCTGCTGATCACGAGGTTTGACAGCCCCTATTCGCTGCAGGTCAACGCAGCGACGTCCACTGCTCATCACTAAAGCATGTCGCGCAAAAGTGTGCAGCGGTTTTGCGACAACGACATGCGTAAAAACAAAGACCTAAAGCGCGACAAGCGAATCTGAAAGATCGCGACGCGCTTTAGCGATCGGTTTCATCCCTTGGCGGACCATAGGCGCTCTCGGATTTTGGAGGCATCGAAATGCTTCAGTCCCTCATTACATTGTCCGATCAAGACATCGAAGTCGTCATCACTGCGGTTCGGCAGTGGTGTACAAAGAACCACTGTGAGATCGATAGCAACGAAGGCCGCCGCGCGCTGACCCTTGCCATCGATCTCGTTCAGAACTCCGCCCGAGATAGGCTCTTCCAGAACCTAACGGAGCGCCTTGGCCCCCGGTCCGGTCAGATGGACGCGGAAACCTCCGGCCTAGCTAACCAGTAATGAGTGCTCCATCTGGATGAATATCGGGCGGGACATCATTTAGCCCGTAGCAATGGTAGTGCGGCCGGCGAAGCATCCTGCTCGCGAGATATCTGCGATTCGGTCGGCGGCGTCTTGGCAGCGTCGGTAACGATCATTCCGACCGGAACGCGGCGGGAAGATCGACAGCGACATCAAGCGGCTGGAAATGCCGCAAGTTTTCCGTGATGACAGTGAGGTTATAGGCGCGCGCGGTCGCCGCGATGATGAGATCGCCCAGGCCGGGATGGCGGCCCTGGCTCTCGGCTTCATCTTCCAGAGCGCCGACGATCCGCGCGACAACCGTATCGATCGGCAAGAGGGAATTTTCCAAGGGTGCAGCGGCGGCGGCTTAAGGAAACGCATTCGGCAGATAATTGTCCAGAATATAGAAGTGTTCGCCGATCTTGCTGACGCTGACGTACTCGTCCGGACCGGGATCGAGATCCACGCATTCCTTCTTTTCCGAGCATGATGTCTGGACACGCTGTTGCCAGGCCGTGGATTGCTCGCCCCTGGGCAAGGCGACTTCATCACTCTCGTCGTAGACGAGCGTCGAGTAGGTTTTCTCGAGGAACGTATCGTCCCATACGAATGTCCTGAATCGTTGCTCTCCGCCCGGCAGATCGGTTCGTTCGATTTCTGCCAGATAGGTTTGCTTGGTCAGCGCAAATCGAACGCTGTCGGACGTTATTCCGATAGCAGCGAGGAGACGGAGCAGCACCAGCAACAGAAGGGGTGCGATTAGGAGAGAGACGAGACGCCGCCAGCGTCGCTGCGCCAGATTGATGCAGAGGGAGCCTGCGACGGCGATCAGGGTCAGGACCCATACGATCAGGCTGATCGTCCACCAATCCCATTGGGGTTGAAGCCAATATAGCCAATTTTGCGCCAGGAATGGCAACAGCCAGAGGGCATATGTCCACGTAAACTTATCGCTACGTTTTTCTGGCTCTGGCACGTTTTAGCCACCGGCAAATTTCATTGATTCTCTGATCAACAATAACACGCAAGATAGGCGCCTCAACCGGAGCCAGTCCTGCCGTGTTTCGCGCGAGGTGCCGCGTCATGAGCATTGGTCGCGGTCGAGCCTATTGGCTCGGAGCCCCGGCGCTCAGCAGCGCCCGCACCAATGCCGCCTGGTTGCGGACGCCGGTTTTGTCGAAGATGCGCTGTAGCTGGGTGCGCAACGTGTTGACACTGACCCCGAGCAGACCGGCGGCGGCAGCAAGGTCATGGCCATCGACGATCAGGCGCGCGAGCCGGGTCTGCGCCGGCGAGAGGCCGAAGACCTCCCGCGCGCTTGCGATCCGGCGCACCAGCGTCTCGGCGTCGTCGAAGGAGACCAGCGCCTTGCCGTCCTCGAGCAGAACCCAGCAGTGGAGCGGAATCCCCGCCGCGTCCTCGCCGAGCGCCACCGACCAGGCCTGCTTCGGCGCGATGTTCAGCGGTCGCTGGCTCTGCAGCTCGCGGAATGCCAGCCGCACCGCCTCGCGCAGCGCAGGGTCGCGTTCGCGCTGCCTGGCACGCAGGCGGCCGGCGGCGGCGACCAGCCCGGGATGGCCATGCATCCGCTCCCGCGCCAACCGGTTCGTCCAGAGAATCCGCGCATCCCCGTCGACCTCGATCAGCGGGCAGTTCGCCTCCTCGACGCTGCTCTCCATCATCACCATGCAGCCGATCTTCCAGGCGCCGTCGATCCGGTGGAGGATCCGCAGTTGGCGCTTGCGATCCTCGCCGGTGTCGCTGCCGATCTGATCAAAGGTCATCCAGGCCATGTTGCCGTCGACGACGATGTTGACCTTTTCCCAGCGGACGCTCCGAAAAGGCGTGTTTCTCCGGGAATCGCTCGACGATCTTCTTGATCCGCGCGGCGATCGGGTCCCAGCCCTCGTCCACCCGGACGCCGAGCGAGGCGAAATATTCCATCCGCCGGGTCTGCGGCGACTGCACCCAGTGGCTTGCCAGCGCCTCGAAGTCCCGCTGCAGCCAGGCCTCTGTTTCGGCGCGGATCACTGCCATGATCGCCGCCCGGTCAGCCTCGCCGTCGTTCATCGCGCGGTCCCCCGTGACAACGGATCGCAGCATAGCATGGTCAGTCTGTCGGAGCATGACGGCACCTCATGCCTGGATGACGACAGCCAGAAGCAGCGTTGCGCCGGCGGTGGTTGCGATCAGCCCGAGGAGCCGAAGCCTCAGGCGCGGCAGGGTGATCTGATTTCGGTAGTATCGGTCCTCGGCCGCGGCACCCATCTGCGTCGGGCGGCGGCGGTTTGGCATGTGCGCGGCGACGAGACTCTGAAGGTCCATTGTGTTGCCTCCCGGTTCGGCTTCATCTGCCGCATTCTCGCACGCATCCGAGCCGTGCTCTGTCATGCAGGCGGAGGACATCAGGCTCGGCGCCCGGCTGGCGAACGAAGAATCATCTCAACCGGAACGAGTCCCAAAGTGATTCGTTGAGTCGCATGTCCAGCGTGAGGGGGCTGCATCATGAGCAGGCGACGAAGCTTCAAACCGGTGAAAATCACCATCAATGGAAAGACCAGAACCGTCTACAATGTCGTTCAGGCCGGCAACACTTTGCTGAACGATTGGCCCGAACAGACGCCGGCGGCCAAGGTGGCCGAGCGGCTTGTGCTTGATGTGTTCAATGATGCGGCCGGGCCAGAGCAGGTGCGGCGGGCATTCATTACGGCAGCCAAGGCCAGCGACATCAAATTCAGCTCCTGACCGGTGGTGTCTGGCAAAGCCTTGGCTCACTTCCATGACACCTGCTCCTGGTTTTGCAGATCCCGGGTTTTGAGCTGTGTCTCCATCCAGGCGGCGGAGACGATAGCGGCGAGGAAGCCGAAGGTGAGGCAGGCGATGGCCTGGATCCGCCACGAGATGAAGATGACCGGCACCGGGCTGACGGGCTTTTGCGCGCATTCGCCGGGCGGGCAGGCGCAGCCGGAAAAGGCCTTGATGAGGCAATCGCTCATGCTGCACCGCCTTTCACCGTGTCGATGGCGGCGAGGATTTTCTGGTGAAGCGGGCAGCCGTGATCGTCGCTGCCATCGAAAAAGCGTTCGGCCTCCACCAGCGCCTGCCGGAGATCGGGTGCCCCGGCCGTGAAGCAGGCCTTGGCGCAGGCCTTTTCGGTTGTCCCGGCCCGCCGGGCGGCAGGAAGGGAAGGGCTTTCGGTTGAACCAGGTATAAGATTGGCGGCAGACATCTCCGTTCCCCTCAAGCGTAAAGCTGGTCGGTATCGGTGATGCCCATGATCTCGCGGGCATAACGGTAATGCTCCTCGACGCCTGCCGCCGCCCCGCGCAGCCAGGACGGGCCGCGGATCGAATGTTCGGGGCGGCGCAGGAACGCGAAGCCGAGGGCGCCCATGCGTTGGGCTTCGTTCGCCATATAGGCGCGGCAGTCGCCCATCGTGCGCGCCGCATTCCAGCGGGTATCCCGCTTGCTCTCCTCGGTCTCGATATTGCGGATGTGCTGCATCGCCTGTCCTCTCGCGCCTCTGATCGGCCTAGATGGAAAGGTATATATCATACCCGATTGCGTCAACCGCGAAGGTATAAAAAATACCTCACAGATTGACGAGGTACGAATCATAGGTCTATGTCTGGGACAAGTGATTGGGCGACCGGGTGCAACTCCCGAGCTGACGAAGCCCAGCGGCGCGGGAAGCGAAAGTCCTTAAGTGCGCTGTCAGAAAATCAGGACGAGGGCGAAGCGAATGGCCCCTCTGGCACGTGTCCCATCCCGGCTCCGGCCTTCAGGACTTGGCCAATGCTCTCCCGGCTTCATGGGCTTTGCTCATGGGGTAGGGGGAAGCTTTGGCCGGAACCCTCCCTCACCAGCCTTCAGGAACCTTCTCCTCCTAAGCTGAAGAGATAGGAATGAGAACTGAAGTTGGAGTATGATGCTAGGAGAAAAAAGGAGGCCTGCGATGCGCAACGAAATCGAAATCACCGACGAAGTGATCGAGGCGGGCCTGGATGCGATCACCGAATTTTACGATCCATGGGAGGAGAAGCTGCCGAAGGACATGTTCCCCGCAGCCATCCGTTCCATCCTGGTGGCGGTGTCGAGAGTGGTGCGCGAACGGCATCCCGAGCTTCCGTAATTTGTGGTTTCAGAGGATGAATCCTCCCGATACCCCTCGTGACCCCGGCTGGGGATCGACGAGCTCAGGAGCGAAATCCTACAAGCCGTACATCTCTCGCGCGGCGCTATACGCCAGGAGCAACACCGCTAGTGTGACGATATAGAACCAGATTCGGCCGGCGCGTGAGGAAGGGCGTATCATCCTGTTTTCCCTGTTGAAATATGATTGATTTGCGGCAAGCCTTCCGAGCCTTGAGCTCTCATCCCTACATCTCGATGATCGATCGGCGGACGCGGCCGACGATGGTGACGGCGCCCTGGAATTCCGGCGGCGGCACGTCCTCGTAGGAAGCCGGCTGGAAGGGCGGGTCGTCGTTCGGGCGATAGCGCTTGTAGGTTGCGGCACCTGTCTCGTCGGCGACGACATAGAGCGCGTTCGGCGCCAGGCGCTTGTCGCGCAGATTGACGAAAATGATCGAGCCTGGCGGCGAGATCTTGTTCATCGAATTGCCTTCGACCTCGAGCGCGATCCATTCGCCATCGGGCAGATCGAGGGCGGCGACCGTCGGGAACTCCGAAAAGTCGGTGATCGGCGCCTGCTCGCTCAGCTGGCCGGCGCTGACCCAGGAGATTTTTGGGACATCGGCGACGGAGGCCGGCAGCTCATCCGGGTCAAGCGCGTTGCCGGTTCCGAACTGCAGCCAGTTGAGATTGACCTTGAAGGCACGGGCGTACTTCTTCGCATCGGCAATGCCGAAGCCGTTGCGACCGGATTCATGCGCCTTGTAGACATTGGCATTCCAGCCGAACCGATCGACGATCGCCTTCGGCCCGGCAAAGCCGGCATTCTTTCGGGCCATGACCAGCCGCTTTGCGCGTTCTTCGCGCTCAAATTGTTCCTGATCTTTCAACATGATATAAAAAATACCCTAAATTAAGGTACATGTCATGCCCTAATGTGCTTGACATTACGGGTATTAATTGTACCCTAATCGTCATGACAA
>NZ_VSZV01000128.1:0-6275 GCF_008919455.1 Rhizobium sp. PEPV16 | reverse complement strand
GCGTCAGCCAGTCTGCCGCGTCGATCTCGGTAATCATATCGGCAAGCTTGAACGACACACCCTGATTGGCGCCGATCGGCTTGCCGAACTGCTTGCGCTCGGCGGCATAGGGCAGCGTCATGTCGAAGACGCGCCGTGCCCGCCCAACGCAGGTGGCGGCAACCGTCAACCGCGTGCCGTAGAGCCATTGATTGGCGATATCGAAGCCGCGATGCACCTCACCCAGCACTTGGGATTTGGGAATCCGGCAATCGGTGAAGCTGAGGGTGCAATTATGGTAGCCGCGATGCGAAACGGAATCGTAGCCCTTGAGGATTTCGAAACCCGGCGTGCCGCGATCCACGAGGAAGGCGGTGATCTTCTTCTTGATGCCTTTCGGCGTTTCCTCCTCGCCCGTCGCGGCAAAGACGATGACGAAATCGGCAACATCGGCATGCGAAATGAAGTGTTTCGTGCCGTTGAGGACGAAGTCGCTGCCGTCGCGGCGGGCGGCGCATTTCATGCCGCGCATATCGGAACCGGCGTCCGGCTCGGTGATCGCGAGCGCATCGATCTTCTCGCCGCGCACCGCGGGCAGGAGATAGCGCTCACGCTGCTCGCCCTCGCAGGCCATCAGGATGCCTGAAGGCCGGCCGAAGAAAACCGTCAGCCCGAGGGAACCGCGCCCGAGCTCCCGCTCGACCAGCGTGAAGGTAACATGGTCGAGGCCGGCGCCGCCGACCTCTTCCGGGAAATTGCAGGCGTAGAAGCCGAGATCGATGCATTTGCGCCGGATCTCGTCTCCGAGCTCCGGCGGGACGATGCCGCTGCGCTCAACCTCGTTCTCGTGCGGATAGATTTCGGTCTCGACGAAGACGCGGACCGTCTCGACGATCATTTCCTGTTCTTCGCTGAGTCCGAAATCCATGCCGATCCTCCTACCGCTTCTGGCCGACGTGACGACCGACGCCTTCAGGCGCGACCAAATTCGCATGCGCTTCGACAATCGCCTTGACCTTGTCGAGAATGACGGCCGGCGCCGGTGTGGCCTTGCCGGCCTTGCTGTCGACATGCAGCAACATGTGCTCGGCGGTTGCGAGAGCCTCGCCCGCCCCCGTGTCGTACAGGGTGTGGAAGACATGCAGCCGCTTCTCGTCGACACCAAGGATCTGGCAGGTCGAATGGATAGTCTGGCCAAGCTTCGCCTCGCCGAGATGGCGGATGTGGGTTTCCACCGTGTAATAGCTCCGCCCTGTCTCGACATACGCAAGATCAACGCCGATGAGGCGCAGCAATGCATCTGAGGTATCCCCGAAAACCTGCAGGTAGCGGTGTTCGGTCATATGGCCATTATAGTCGACCCAGGCGGGACCGACCTTCGTCTCGACGAGCTTCAACGGCTTCGACGGGTCGAAAGAGGTGGTCGCTCTGCCGCCTGCTGCCCAGAGCGATTGCTCGAAGTCCTTCAAGAGCCTGCCGGCGCCCCAGCCTTTGCCGTCGTGGCCGCCCTTAAGAGCCTGCAGAATGCCGACGAGGTTTTCGTCGCGGATCCGTTCGAGCTCGCGGATTGACAGGCCGGCCGCCTGTTCATCGGATTGCCGGCCGATCTTTTCGATCAGCGCATCGTCGAGATCGACGACATCGGTGAGCTTGGTCCAGGGCCAGGCGAGGCATGGACCGAACTGGGCGAGGAAGTGGCGCATGCCGGCCTCGCCGCCGGCAATGCGGTAGGTCTGGAACAGGCCCATCTGCGCCCAGCGCAGACCGAAAGAGTAGCGGATGACGTCATCAAGCGTCTCGACGGTGCAGATATCGTCGTGGATGAGCCACAAGGCCTCGCGCCAGAGCGCTTCGAGCAGCCGGTCGCCGACGAAGGCCTCGATCTCCTTGGCGATGTGGACGCCCTTCATGCCGATCGGCGCCAGTCTTTCCATCGCCGCCTGGATGGTCGCCGCCGAGGTTTTTTCGCCGCCAACGATTTCGACGAGCGGCAGCAGATAGACGGGATTATAGGGGTGAGCGACGAAGAGGCGCTGGGGATGCTTCATGTCGCGCTGCAGATCGGTCGGCAGCAGGCCTGACGTGGAAGAGCCGATCAGGGCGTCCGGGCGCGCCACAGCATCGATCTCAGCCAGGACGCCGCGCTTGAGGTCGAGCCTTTCCGGCACGCTTTCCTGAATCCAGTCGGCGCCGGCGACGGCTTCCTCGAGCGTCGTGCAGAAGGTCAGCCTACCGCGCGGCGGCAGGGGTGCTCCGGTCAGCATGGCATAGGCTTTTTCGGCGTTGGCGAGCACTTCGCCGACAATGCGGCTCGCTTCCGGATGCGGATCGAATACGTTGACGTCGATGCCGGCCAGCAGAAAACGCGCGATCCATCCGCCGCCAATGACGCCGCCGCCGATACAAGCCGCCTTGTTGATCCCAGTCATGCCGTCCTCAGCGCTTCGTCAGTTTGAGTTTCTTGCGAACGTCTTCCGGACCGATGATCCGGGCACCCATGCCCTCGACCACCTGCACGGCCTTTTCGACGAGCTGCGCATTGGTGGCGAGCTGGCCCTTGCCGACAAAGAGATTGTCCTCCAGGCCGACGCGCACGTTGCCGCCGGCGAGAACGGCTGCCGCCGGATAGGCCATGGCGTTGCGGCCGATCGAAAAGGCCGAGAAGGTCCAACTCGCGGGCACGTTGTTGACCATCGCCATGAAAGTGTTGAGATCGTCGGGCGCACCCCATGGAATGCCCATGCAGAGCTGGATCAGCACCGGGTCTTCGATCAGGCCTTCCTCGGCAAGCTGCTTGGCAAACCAGAGGTGGCCGGTATCGAAGGCCTCGATCTCGGGGCGCACGCCAAGATCGGTCATCTTCTTCGCCATGGCCCGCAGCATGGCCGGCGTGTTGGTCATGACATAGTCGCCGAGGTTGAAGTTCATCGTGCCGCAGTCGAGCGTGCAGATCTCAGGCAGGCATTCGGCGACATGGCTGACGCGCTCGGTGGCGCCCGCCATATCCGTGCCCTTGGGATTGAGGGGAAGAGGGGCTTCGACATCCCCGAAGATCAGGTCCCCGCCCATGCCGGCGGTGAGATTGAGGACGACGTCGACATCGGCCGAGCGGATGCGGTCGGTGACCTCCCTGTAGAGATCGTTGCGGCGGCTGGCAGCACCCGTTTCCGGGTCGCGGACATGGCAGTGAACGACCGCAGCACCGGCCTTTGCCGCGTCAATGGCGGAATCGGCGATCTGCTTGGGAGTGATCGGCACGTGGGTGGATCTGGAAACCGTATCCCCGGCGCCGGTGACGGCACAGGTGATGAAAACATCGCGGTTCATCGCAAGAGGCATGTTTTTGTTCTCCCTCGTCTTGTCCGCATTACGCGACAGGATGGACGGCGATGCGTTGCAATCTCGGAAGTAATTGATACATTATCGGAACTCAAGGGAGGTGATCTTGCTGCAGCGATCGACGGAACGCCTCGATATCGACCTTCTCGTCCTGCCGGATGCGAACCTGATCCTGATCGCCTCGGTCATCGAGCCGCTGCGCGGCGCCAACCGCATTTCCGGCAGCGAACTCTATCGCTGGCGGCTGCTCACGCCGGACGGAGCACCGGTCCTGACCACCAGCAATATTGCCGTGCCCGCCCAAGGCGCTTTCAAGGCGACGACCGAGGATGCGCCTCTGTTTGTGCTGGCCAGTTACAACTGGCGGCGCAGCGCGACCCCGGCGCTGAAGATGCAGCTCTCCCAGGCTGCCCGCTATCGCACGGTGATTGCCGGCATCGAGTCCGGCACATGGCTGCTGGCCGAAGCCAGCCTGCTCGACGGATTGCAGGCCACCGTCCACTGGGAAGACTATGAGGATTTTGCGCTGACCTATACTGAGGTACAGGCCGTCAAGGATCGCTTCGTCATCGACGGCAAGCGCCTGACGACCTCGGGTTCGCTTCCGACCGTCGACCTGATGCTGGAGGTGATCCGGCAACGGCAAGGCTATTCGCTGGCGCTCGAGGTCAGCCGGCTATTCCGTTACGAGCAGCCGTCCTTCCATGCCGATGAGCCTCTTTCCGCAGCCTCGGCCGGACTGCGCATGCACGATCCCCGTGTTGCGCAAGCGGTGCGACTAATGGAGGAGCATATCGAGCAGCCTCTGATTCTCACGCGGCTCGCCCGCAGGGTGGGCATCAGCGCCCGGCATCTGCAGGATCTCTTCCAGCAGAGTATCGGCGCGCCGCCGCATGTGCATTATCTCGCGCTGCGCTTGAATGCGGCCCGCCGCAAGGTGATCGAGACGACAGCCACTTTCGCCGACATCGCGGCGGCAACCGGCTTCAACTCCGCCTCGGCCTTTGCGAGAAGCTACCGGGCGAGTTTTTCCGAGAGCCCGTCGGAGACCCGGCGCCGCTTGCGCCGCCGCATCACGTCATCGCAGGTGCTGGGATAGGCTGGAACGCGTCCCGTATCATTTCAGCAAGTTCCCGGACGGCTTCGCTGGAACGGTAGGTGCTTCGGCGCAGCACGACCTTGGAGGAATCAACCGGCGGGAAACCGTCTTCGGCGGTCAGCTCCCGGCAGCCGGGCGGGATGTTGCTGCGGGAAAGCGTGGTGACGGCAAGACCGGCGATGACGGCATTCTTCAACCCCGAGCCCGTATCGGCGATAAAGGCGATCCGGTAGTTGCGGCCGATCTGCTTCAGCGACCGGAGCGCAAAATCGCGGCACCAGGTGGAATTGCGATAGATCGCAATCGGCAGGGGATCGATATCGTGCAGCCGATGGACCATCGATGTGACCCAGACCGTGGGATCAATGCAGATGACCTCGCCTTTGGTCTCGTCGCTCCAGTCAAAAACGACGGCCAGATCGAGCTCGTCCCGCTCGAGGGCGGCCAGGTTGCGGACCGTGTAGTCGCAGGACACAGTGACCTCGACGGCCGGGTGGCGGACGGCGAAAGCCGCAAGGGCCGCCGGCAGCACCGTCTGGCTGTATTCCTCGGGAATTCCGATGCGTACCGGTCCATCCAGCGGCTTGCTGCGAATCGTCGCAGCCGCCTCGTTCAAGAGGTCGATGATCCTGCGGGCGTAGGGCACGAGTTGGATGCCCGGGCGCGTGAGCAGCACGCCGCGGGCGCCGCGATCGAAAAGCGTTTCGCCGATCGTCTGCTCGAGCCTCTTAATCTGGGTGCTGACGGCCGACTGCGTCCGCCCGATGCGCTGCGCGGCGGCGGAGAAATTGGATGTCTCGGCAACGACCAGGAAGGTTCTCAGCAGGTCGCTCTCAATCGGCTCGTGCATCGGAATAGCCATAGAAAAAATCGATGGTAGTCATCTCTACTATTCGTTTGTCCGATGTCAATTCCTGGTGCAAAAAGGAGCCGCGTTCGACTTCCTTCTTTGAGAATATCTGCGTGACCATTGAAAATCCGGCCAGACGCCTCGCAGGCAGCGAGCACGAGAAGGGTGTGCTTCTCATCATTGCCGCGGCGCTTGCCTGGAGCGCGAGTGGCGTCTATTCGCGGCTCCTGACGACCGACGTATGGACGGCGATCGCCTGGCGGTCGTTGTTCGGCGGCCTGTTTCTGCTGATCCCCTGCTTTTTCCTCGAAGGGGGCATGTCACGGCAGCAATGGCGATCCGTCTTCCATCCGTCCGGTCTTGCTATGATCGCATGCCAGACCTTCAGTCAGGTATGCTTCATCGGGGCGCTCTACATGACCACCGTCGCCAATGTGACGATGATCTATGCGACCGCGCCTTTCATCGCAGCGTTGCTCGGCTGGGTCATCCTCCGGGAGAGGGTCTCCAGGCGGACGCTGATTGCAGGCGGCATCTCGCTCCTCGGCGTTGCGGTCATCGTCGCCTCGTCGATCGGCGGCGGTACCGGTTGGGGCGACCTGCTGGCGCTCGGCATGACGGCGTCCTTCGCGCTCGTCATCATCATTCCGCGCGTCAGTCCTGATGTGCCGAGCCTGCCGCCGACCGTGGTCAGCGCCTTCCTGACGCTGGTTATCTTTGCTCCGTTCGGTTCGGTCGGCTCGCTCGACCTCCACAACTGGATCGTCCTTGCTGCTTTCGGCGCGACCAATTTCTCTCTCGCGCTGGTGCTCTTCCTTGCCGGAGCGAAGCGAATGCCGCCGGCGGAGGCGGCGCTGATCGGCACGATGGAAATCGTGCTTACACCCTTCTGGGTCTGGTTGTTGTTTTCCGAGCAGCCGCCCGTTGCCACCTTTTTCGGCGGTGCGATCATCCTTGGCGCCGTGCTCTGGCACACGGCCATCGACGTCAACCGCAGCCGTCGGCCGC
>NZ_VSZV01000050.1:0-1773 GCF_008919455.1 Rhizobium sp. PEPV16 | reverse complement strand
ACACTGGTTTCGAAACGTTGATAGCCATAGCGGATGGCGAGGTCGCCGAGGCCGCCGGCGCCGATGGCGCCGGCCATGGCCGAGGCGCCGATCAGCGTTACCAGCGTGACGGTGAAACCGGCGACGATGCCCGGCAGCGCTTCAGGCACCAGCACCTCGCGGATGATCGTCCAGCGGTTGCCGCCCATGGCGCGCACAGCGTCGATCAGCCCGCGGTCGACCTCGCGCAGCGATACTTCGGCGATGCGGGCATAGTAGGGCGTCGCGGCGATGGCGAGCGGCACGATGGCCGCCCAAGTGCCGAGCGCGGTGCCGACGATCAGCCGCGTCAGTGGGATCAGCGCCACCAGCAGGATGATGAAAGGCACTGACCGAAAGCCGTTGATGACTGCGCCAAGCACGCGATTGATCCAGAGGTTTTCCGCGATGCCGCCGCGCGCCGTCGCAACCAGGGCAAGGCCGAGTGGCAGGCCGGCGACGAGCGAGATCAATCCCGAGGCGAGGGTCATCAGGACTGTCTCCCAAAGGGAGCGAATAAGCAGTTCAAGCATGATCGGTGTCATAACCAAGCACCTCCACCCGCGCGGACCGGGTTGTCAGGAATTGTTCGACCTTTCCGGCAAGCGCGGGGTCGCGCGCGGGAACGGCGATGAAGAACCGCGCCACCGGCTGGTTCTGGATATGGTCGATGCCGCCATGGACGAGGCGGAAGGAATGCGGCAATGCTGCCGAGAGTTCGGCAAACAGCGCGCCCTGCGCCTGCGGTCCGGCGAGATCGACGCTGAGGATCGCTTCGCTGCCCGCCGTCGCCGACAGCCGGCCGGCGATATGCTCAGGAAGCTGCGGGCGGATGCCGCCAAGCAGGCTCCCGGTGATTTCAGCCTGCGGATTGGCGAACACCGACCAGACCTGCCCTTCCTCGACGATCCGCCCGGCATCGATGACCGCGACGCGATCGGCGATGCCGCGTACCACTTCCATCTCGTGGGTGATGAGCAGAATGGTCAGTCCGAGCTTACGGTTGATGTCCTTCAGCAATGCCAGGATCGACCGGGTCGTTTCCGGATCGAGCGCCGATGTCGCCTCGTCGGACAACAGCAGTGCCGGGCGTGCCGCCAGCGCCCGGGCGATGCCGACGCGTTGTTTCTGGCCGCCGGACAGCGATGCGGGATAAGCCTTCGCCTTGTCTGCAAGGCCGACGAGTTCGAGCAGCGCATGCGCCCGTTTCAGGCGCTCGCTCTTTGCAAGACCCTCGATCTTCAGGGGCAGCGCAACGTTTTCCTCGACTGTTTTGGCGGAAAGCAGATTGAAATGCTGAAAGATCATGCCGATGCGGCGGCGCAGCGGCTGCAATTCCTGTTCTGAAAGTCCGGTGATGTCTCGGCCTTCGATGAGGATCTTGCCGCTATCGGCGCGCTCCAGGCCGTTCAGGCAGCGGATCAGCGTCGATTTGCCGGCGCCGCTGCGGCCGATGATGCCGAGGATCTCGCCTCTCTTCACCGTCAGCGAAATACCGTCGAGGGCTGCAGTGGCTCCGAACCGTCGCTTCACGTCGGCCAGTCTCACCACCTCTTCGGAAGCCGCCGCTTGCGACCGGACCTCGATCGCCGTGGTGGTGGAAACAAGGGAATTCATGTGGTTTTCCTTACAAATACTGAAGGCGGTCCGGGCAGAGAACGCCCGGACCGCCTCTCGGCAGGCCTTAGAGCCTTTCCGGGTTAGATTGCAGCATTCTGCCGGAGCAGGTTTTCGTCAGGGCAGAGGCGATTGGCG
>NZ_VSZV01000280.1:19310-23431 GCF_008919455.1 Rhizobium sp. PEPV16 | reverse complement strand
CGAGAACCTTGATGATGTCCTGGGGCGTCGGAACGCCGTCGCGGGACTTGACCATCGAGGACTTGTTTTCCTCACGGATGATGTCCATGCACAATTCGACGCATTCATCGCAGATGAAGACGGTCGGTCCGGCAATCAGTTTCCGGACTTCGTGCTGGCTCTTTCCGCAGAACGAACAATAAAGAGTGTTCTTGGAGTCGCCGCCGTTGCTGCCGCTGACCTTGCTCATATCACTTTCCTTCCAGCACGCCGCATTTCAAGGCGAAATCGCGGTCCACTCTATCAGCTCCTGGCGGCACTCCGTTTCCGGAGCCTTTGCCGAGAAGGGCTTCAGGGGCTACGAACCGGGCCCAACCAATCATGTCCTGGCCCCGGCGGCAACGAATTCCCCTTCGAATGCCGAATGCTATGTCATAAAAATTCAACATAGCATTAATAGTTACTATTAGCGTCTTCGTCGCCGGATGAAAGCCCTTGTTCAATCACAAATGGGATAGAACTGTGGCGAGGAAAACACCATCCCTATTAATTACTAGCCTGCTCGCCTTCCATTTCGAGGCGCGACGTCAGAACCTTGTCGATCACGCCCCAGCTCTGGGCTTCGTCCGCATCCATGAAATGGTCACGATCGAGCGTCTTTTCAACTTCCTCGTAGGTCCGGCCCGTGTGCTTGACGTAGACCTCGTTCAGGCGGCGCTTCATCTTGAGGATGTCGCGGGCATGACGCTCGATGTCCGAAGCCTGGCCCTGGAAGCCGCCCGAGGGCTGGTGCACCATGATGCGTGAATTCGGCGTGGCAAAGCGCATGTCCTTGTGGCCGGCTGCGAGAAGCAGCGAGCCCATGGATGCGGCCTGGCCGATGCAGAGCGTCGAGACCGCGGGCTTGATGAACTGCATCGTATCGTAGATCGCCATGCCGGCGGTGACGACGCCACCGGGTGAATTGATGTAGAGGGCGATTTCCTTCTTCGGGTTTTCCGCCTCGAGGAAGAGCAGCTGGGCGCAGACGAGCGTCGCCATATGGTCCTCGACAGCACCTGTCAGGAAGATGATGCGTTCCTTTAACAGGCGGGAATAAATGTCGTAGGAGCGTTCACCGCGGTTGGTCTGTTCCACGACCATCGGAACGAGGGCCATTGCGGTATCGACTGGGTTTCTCATGTGCGTCCTTTGTCAACGTCTCGCCGGCCGGCGCCGGGAATCAAAGAAAAATCTCTTACCCCTACATAGAGTGTCCCGGCCCTCCTCTTCAAGACACGCATGAGGATAACGTTAAGAAGGCGGGGCAAGGCGGCTAAGCTCCTTCTTTTCATGCATGTCGTCATCCCGGAACCGCTGCACACTTCCGGGCGACATGCATTGAGCCTCTTTCCCTCAAACGCTTGTTAACGGCGAGCCCTTGCTACGGTCTCCCCCGCTTTTCTCCAAGACAGGATGAAGGAAGGCTTACTCTATTCGACCGTGCTCATACTCGTTTACCCAACGGAAAGCCTACCGGCAGATATCGGCCGAAAACAATGCCGCAGCGCAGCGACATTAAGGAAGTGGCGAGCTTCATCGGCAAGGATGTGAGCGGACAGACAAGGGGTCGCTGCCGTGTTCAATATTGCTACAGGTCTCGCCATCTGGTGTTCCGAGGCCATGACGCTCGCTTTGGTGCTGTTCGTCGCCTGGCGCCACAACGTCAGGAACGAGGCCTATCTCTACTGGGGCTTGGGCTTCCTGCTGACCGGCATTGGCTTTGCGATGGTCGCGTTGCGCGGCGAAATCCCCAGCGTGCTTTCCATAGAGGCGGGCAATGCCATCGCCCTGCTCGGCCAGAGCGCCTGGGTGGCTGGTTTTCTCGCACTCGACCGCAAGCGGATAGAATGGTGGGCACTGCTGCCGCCGGCAATCTGGCTCGCCGGGGTCTTCCTGCCCTGGGTCAACAGCGATTATTCAAACCGGGTCGTGCTCTACAACCTTGCTTCGGCGACGGGTGCGACGGCACTCGCCATGGCGGTCGCCGCCGGCGACATGCGCCGCGAGCGGACCCGCATCAAGCTGATGGGTGTGTTCGTCCTCCAGGGCTGCCTGTGCTTCGGCTCGGCGCTGACGATGACGCTGACAATGCCAAGCGATGTCGAGGCGACGAATCTCGGCGGCGCTTCCGCCATGGCCACCGCCTTCCTGCTGACCATCGCTTTCGCGTTCACCTGCCGGCTGATCATGGAACGCTCCGAACGACACCTGCGTGCGCTCACCCTGACCGACTCGCTGACCGGCGTGCTCAACCGCCGCGGCCTGCTCGGCTATTTCGACGGCATCCAGGAAAGAGCTCATAACGAGCAGCGCCAGGTCGCGGTCATTCTCTTCGATCTCGACCATTTCAAGCGCGTCAACGACCGTTACGGCCACCAGTCCGGCGATGCCGTGCTGACCGCCTTCGCGCGCATGGCCCGCCAGTACATTCCGAACAACATCTTCGGCCGTATGGGCGGCGAAGAATTCGCCGCATTCGCCGCCGTCGCGGACCAGACGGAAGCCGAGGCGATCGCCGAAGCGATCCGCACTGAATTCTGCCGCCTTCCCGTCAGCACCGGCGAAGCGATCGTTCCGGTCACCGTCAGCATCGGCATCGCGCTCGCCTCCTCGATCGAAGCCAATATCGACAAGCTGATCTCGGCCGCCGACCGGGCGCTTTATGCGGCAAAGGCCGCGGGGCGCAACTGCACGGTCACCTTCGGCGAAGCGGAGGCCGCAGCCCCTGCACCAGCCACGCCGAGCAGCACTGCCGGCGAACTCGTGCCAACGGTCGACGACCAGGTCGAAGCGCTGCGACGCATGGGTACCCTGTCACGGGCCGGGTAGTCCGGGATCCCTGCCCCCACATCTTTCCGAGGTCCGGCAAATCCGATAAGGCTCGGGGCATGATGATCCCATCCTTTCTCTCGATCGACCGCGCCAACCGTCATGTCTCGCTGGACGGCCGCAACCCGGCCTTTTACGGCAATCCGAATGCCGTCTATGCCGCACTTCATGCCCATTGCCCGACCTTCTATTGGAGCGAGCAGAAGCAGTGGTTCTTCACGGGCTACGACCATGTGAACGGCCTGCTGCGCGACCGGCGCTTCGGCCGGCAGATCCTGCATATCGCCAGCCGCGAGGAGCTTGGACTTGCGGAGCCGATGCCGCATCTTGCCAGTTTCGATCTCTCGGAACGTTATTCCCTGCTCGAACTCGAACCGCCGGAGCACACGCGGCTGCGCACGCTCGTCAACCGCGCCTTCGTCTCCCGCCATGTCGAGAAGATGAAACCGGAGCTTGCCGAACTCGCCAACCGGCTGATCGACGGCTTCGCGGAGAAGCGTGAGGTCGAGCTGCTCTCGGCCTTTGCCGACATCATCCCGGTGACGATGATCGCCCGGATGATCGGCATTCCCGAGGAGATGGGGCCGCAGCTGCTTAACTGGTCGCACGCCTATGTCCGTATGTACATGTTCGGCCGTACGCGCGAGCAGGAGGAAGAGGCCGAACGGGCGGCCAAGGAATTTTCCGACTACGTCAAGACGGTCATCGCAGAGCGCCGCGCCGAACCACGCGACGACCTGCTGACCCACATGATCCATACCGAGCACAAGGGCCAGTATCTGACCGAGGAGGAGCTCGTCTCGACGACGATCGTGCTGCTCAATGCCGGGCATGAGGCGACCGTGCACCAGATCGGCAACTCCGTGCGCACCATCCTCGACAGCGGCTGCGATCCGGCGGAACTCTTCCGGGACGAGGCGACGACGGAGCGCACCGTCGAGGAAACCCTGCGCATCTGCGCGCCGGTCCACATCTTCCAGCGCTGGGCCCTGGAGCCTGCAGAAATCGACGGCGTCTCCTTCAAGCGCGGCGACAAGGTCAGCCTCATCCTCGCCGCCGCCAATCTCGACCCGGCGAAATTCACCGATCCCCTCACCTTCAAGCCGGACCGTAACGAGGCGGCAAACCTCTCCTTCGGCGCCGGCATCCATTTCTGCATCGGCGCGCCGCTGGCGCGGCTGGAGCTAAACGTCGTGCTGCCGATCCTGTTCAAGCGGCTTGCCGGCCTGAAGTTGGCGAAGACGCCGGTGGTCAAGGATGTCTATCATTTC
>NZ_VSZV01000280.1:0-19271 GCF_008919455.1 Rhizobium sp. PEPV16 | reverse complement strand
GAGCTGGGAATGTCTGGAATGCCGGCGAGCAGTTCGATCGCGCCGCTGCGCGACCGGATCCCATTCTGTACCCGTAGAGGAAACCGAAGCCGAAGGTCCGGAAGGCGACCGCCGCGCCCCCAACCATGGAAATCGCGGCGGCGAGCAGAGCCGCCAGAAAAAGCCGGCCACAGCCGAAAACTATCCAATGGAAAATACGGTCGCCGCCGGTCACGATCCGTCAATACCGAGCCTATGCCACGATCTTTGCGGCATCATGCGGCTGACTCTTCTTCCAGCCTGCTTGATATGTCGTATGCCGACATAGGTTTTCCAATCAGATATCCTTGAAGCTGATCGCAGCCGGCGTCGCGCAAGATCGCCGCCTGGCGAGCAGTCTCGATACCTTCCGCGGTAACGGGAATTCGTAGCGCGGTCGCGAGCGAGATGGTCGCCCGGAGAACATCAGCGCCATTTGCGCCTTCGTCGAGAGCGGACACAAGCGATCGGTCGATCTTCATGCGATCAAACCCGAACTGCCGCAATGCGCCAATGCTTGCGTAGCCGCAGCCAAAGTCGTCGAGCGCGAACTTTATGCCGACATGCTTCAGCTGGTCTATCGACCGCCGGGCCTGGTCCGGATTTGTCATCAGAACGCCTTCGGTGATCTCCAATGTCAGGCGGTTGGGATTGAAATCGAGCTGCTGCAGGACAGAGATCACTTCGGCGGCAAACTCCGGATTGCAGAGCTGGATTGGTGAAACGTTCACCGACAATGCCAGATCGGGCCAGCTCTTGGCATGCTCGATCGATGTTCTCAGCATATGAACGCCGAGCGCATCGATGAGGCCGCACCTCTCGGCAAGAGGGATGAAAATCTCCGGGCTGATGTTTCCGGTTGCAGTTCGCCAGCGCGCCAGTGCTTCAAGACCAGTCACAGCGCCGGTCGAAGCAGAGACGAGAGGTTGGAAAACGGCTTCGATTGCACCACTGCTGATAGCGTTCTTCAACAGGCCTTCCAGTTCGGCGATCCGTTGGCGCTCCCGGTCCAGGTCGGGGTCGTATTCGATTGCCTGGCCTCTGCCATTTGCCTTGGCACGGTAGAGAGCCATGTCCGCTCTGCGGAGAAGCTCCAAGGGTGGGACGTCGCCGTCGCCAGCAGCGGCTCCGATGCTTGCGCCAACTTCGATCGTTCGTCCGTCGATTTTGAAGGGTTCGGCAAACAGCGCCAGAATCGTCTTTTCCATCTCTCCGCATGTGGCAGAACCGACGTGCACCAGCGCAAATTCGTCGCCCCCCAGCCGCGCCACGGCAATGATTTCAGGGTGGCAGGCCGTCAGCGCCTTCGAGACCAGCCGGATCAAATCGTCCCCCACCGCATGCCCCCAGGCATCGTTGACGGCCTTGAAGCCATCAAGGTCGACCAGATAAAGCCGATGTGGCGAAGAGGCCGAATTTTCCAGCTCTTCCAGCAAGTTGAGAAGCCCGTGTCTGTTCAACAGGCCGCTCAGGCTATCGTGGTCGGCTTCGAAAATCGCTGTTTGCGCCAATTGGCGCAGGCGCCGCGCCTCGGAGGCGCCAACCAGCAAAACGCCGATCAGGAACAGCGCGAGGATGACGATAGCGGCAGCGACATAGGGGTAGACCTGATGAAACACGGCGCTGCCCGGCGCTTTGCTGGGCCAGACGAGATAGCCGATGACGGCCCCCTTCATGTCGGTGATCGGCGTGTTCAGGAACTCCGGCTTCGGCGTGGTCTCAAGGCGCAAGCCTTCAAGTTCATGTTCGTTCGAGAGCGTGTCGATAACCTCCGACGTAAACGCCTTGTAGAAACTCAGCACACTGAACTTCGGAAGCTTGGGGGCGTCCTCGAAAGGCTGGATCGCCTGCGAGGCGATCAGAGCTATACCGTTTTCGGTCTTGATAAAATTGACCACCGGCGCCCTCGCCGGAGCCGCTGCCGCATTGATCTGCTGATAAAAGACGTCGCCAAAAAAAGTGCCCGGCTGGAAGGGCTTGCCTTTGGCATAGGCCGAGACGATCGAAGACCGGTCGGGGCCGGTTACGATCGCGCCGTCATAAAGCGCATAATCCTCGCTGGTTTTTCCCCAATTCTCATAGGCCCAATCCGCAGCGGCTGGAGATGAGGCAGCACTATAGGCATCGTCCCATATGGCATTGTCCGTCGTTGTCCCGCTCAGGCGACCCACAAACGCACCGATTGCCGCGCGGGCGGCGCGACTGGCCCTGGCATCGTCGATCTCGTTGGCCGACCGGGTCATCGTGACGACGACATGTGCCATCAGGCCGGTCAGTACGAGGGCGACGACTAGGAAGAAGACCGTTGTCGCGATGATGGAAGACGTCTGGGTTCGAACGTACCTACCTGCAAGATTCGACGACATGCAAATTCCGCAAAGATTAGTTGCAAGGCCATGTCTGTGTGACGGCAGGAGACATCATGTCCGCAATGCGCTGCAGATAAGGTTTAGCATTTGCCGATGTAGGCGCGATTAATGGGATTGGTTAAAAGCTTTCAATCCGGGACAACGGGTCATGAATACCGTCGTTGCCTGCTTGCCGTCTGGGATTATCGCCGTGAAAGAGACGACAAAGGTGAAGCCGAAAACGGGACAGGGTCGGCTTCGTTCGCCCCGCTCAAACCTTGATCACATAATCCTTGCGAGTCGTTTCAACGACTTCCCACGTTCCCTTGAAGCCGGGCCTGAGGATCATCCGGTCGCCCGCCTTCAGATGAACCGGCTCACCGCCGTCCTCCGTCACGATCGAATGGCCGGACAGCAGACTGAAATATTCCCATTCCTCGTAAACGATCCGCCACTTGCCCGGTGTCGCCTCCCAGATGCCGGAATAGAGGCCGCCTTCGGCCTCCTCCAGATTCCAGGTGCGAAAATGCGGATCGCCGGAAATGATCCGATCGGCTTCGGGGGCGCTGAATTCCGGTTCGACGCCATCGATGCTGAAGGTGATGAAATTTGTCATGGTCACCGTAGATCCCTCTGATATCAGATCTTCGAGAGCGCCTGTTCGAGATCGGCGATGATGTCTTTGACGTCCTCGATGCCGACGGAAAGGCGCACCACGTCAGGGCCTGCGCCGGCGGCGATCCTCTGCTCGTCGGTCAACTGCCGGTGCGTCGTCGAGGCCGGATGGATGACGAGCGAACGAGTGTCGCCGATATTGGCAAGATGGGAGAAGAGCTCCAGCCCCTCGACCAGCGTCTTGCCCGCCTCATAGCCGCCCTTGACGCCGAAGGTGAAGACGGAGCCGGCGCCCTTCGGCGAGTAACGCTGCTGCAGGGTGTGGTTCGGGTCGTCGTCGAGGCCGGCATAATTCACCCAGGCGATCTTGCTGTGCGCCTTCAGCCATTTCGCGACGGCGATCGCATTGTCGCTGTGGCGCTGCATCCTGAGCGGCAGCGTCTCGATGCCTGTCAGGATCAGGAAAGCATTGAAGGGCGAGATCGCCGGCCCGAGATCGCGCAGGCCGAGCACACGGGCAGCGATCGCAAAGGCGAAATTGCCGAAAGTCGCGTGCAACACCATGCCGTTATATTCCGGCCGCGGGCTCGACAGCATCGGGTAATTGCCGGATTTCGACCAGTCGAAGGTGCCGCCGTCGACGATGAGGCCACCCATGGAATTGCCGTGGCCGCCGAGAAACTTGGTCAGCGAATGCACGACGATGTCGGCGCCGTGCTCGATCGGACGGATGAAATAGGGTGTTGCCATCGTATTGTCGACGATCAGCGGCAGGCCGTGGCGATGCGCGACGTCGGCAATGGCGGCGATATCGACGAAGGTGCCGCCGGGATTGGCCAGGCTTTCGATGAAGATGCCGCGCGTCTTGTCGTCGATCTGGCTTTCGAAGCTTGCCGGATCGGCGGTGTCGGCCCAGCGCACCTGCCAGCCGAAATTCTCGAAGGCATGGCCGAACTGGTTGATCGAGCCGCCATAGAGCCTGTTGGCGGCGATGAAATTCTCGCCGGGGCGCATGATGGTGTGGAAGACGATCATCTGCGCCGCATGGCCGGAGGCGACGGCAAGGGCCGCCGTGCCGCCCTCGAGCGCTGCGACGCGCTCCTCGAGCACGGCCTGCGTCGGGTTCATGATGCGGGTATAGATGTTGCCGAAAGCCTGCAAACCGAAGAGGGCGGCGGCATGATCGGAATCATTGAAGACGAAAGCGGTCGTCTGGTAGATCGGCGTGACCCGCGCGCCCGTCGCCGGGTCGGGCTGCGCACCGGCATGGATCGCCAACGTGTTGAATCCCGGATCGTTCTTGGCCATGTCGTCCTCCAGTTGTTGCTGACGGGCAGGATCATAGCCGGTCGCTTGCGAAAGTTAATCGCGATCCATTTCAACCCATGGGCGTTCGGTGGAAAATCCGTCTCAGCGGACCGCAACTCAGGCAATAAGACGAGGATACTCGATCGCCGGGCAGCGGTTCATCACCACCTGGATGCCGGCGGCCTCCGCCTTTGCCGCAGCCGCATCGTCGCGCACACCAAGTTGAGACCAGATGATTTTCGGCAGCGGCCTCAGCGCCAGCGCCTCCTCAACGACCCCATCCAGATATTCGGAGGCGCGAAATACGTCGACCATGTCGATCGGCACCGGAATATCGGCGAGCCGGGCATAAACGGTGCGGCCCTGGATCTGTTTGCCCGCCTGCCCCGGATTGACAGGAATGACCTCGTAGCCGCGCGACAGCAGATAGCCCATGACGCCATTGCTCGGCCGGGCCGGATTGGGCGAAGCGCCGGTCAGCGCGATGGTCTTTACCGAATGCAGGATGCCGGCGAGGTAATCATCCGTGTAGACGTCGTGGTTCATATCCGCTTCTCCACTCCCTTCGGCACAGCCGGCATGTTTTTTTGCGTTTCCGTGAAACCGGCTGCGTGTCTTTCCCGTATATATGAATTGGATACTCCTTGAGGATGATTCGATGAAAAAATCGCTCTTGCCCTCATGCTCGTGCTCGCCGCATCGCCGGCGCTGGCGATCTCGCGCTACAATCCGCTCACATGAGCTGTGCCAGCGTGCGCGCCGCCATCCACAATCAAGGCGCCGTCATCTTCCGCTACCAGTCTCCCCGTGGCTTGCCGCTTTACGATCGCTATGTCCGCAATAGCAATTATTGCGACGCGACCGATTATGCGGAATGGACGCATATCCCCTCAAAAGACAATCCGCACTGCCAGGTGCTGAACTGCCAGAGCATTGACAACCTTGACGGGATGCTCTTCGTTCCGCATCATCAGCTTTGATGTTTTCGCCGTCGTGACCGCCGCCGAAACTGTACGTCTTTCGCGCTTGCGAAAGGTTTGGGCTCAATTCCGCGCTGCGATTTCCTGAAGATTGCACAATCAGAAGCTTTAGTTTTCCCCTATGTCAAAGCTATAGAATAATATCTATATTTCAGAAGCATAGAATAATCAGCTCTCGAATTCCGGAAGCTGATTTCTCTTTTTGTTCGCGATAGTGCCGCGCTTTGTTCTCGCATCCATTAGAAACATCTCATAGTTGAAAGGATCGTATGGATTGAACGCATGTCGCGCGCACGTAAAAATTGCTCCAACGGGCCGCCATTGTTAACATACTGAAAGGATGCCATTCGACATATGAACGCATAAGCGACCCCTGCCTTGCAATTTCGTGCAAATCCCAGTTGTCTTTTCGGGAATTTGAAATACCCAGGGCGAGGCGTGTTCCGCTTCGCCTCATCCCTTCCGGATTACTCCCTTGCCTCTCGACGTTATCCTCCTCGTTCTCTTCGGTGCACTGCTGCACGCGACATGGAACGCCATCATCAAGGCGGGGAGCGATAAGTCCTTCGATGCGGCGCTGATCTCGGCCGGCGGCGCGGTTTCGGCACTGCCGTTCCTGCCATTCCTGCCGTTGCCGCACGCCTCGGCCTGGCCGTTCATCGGCGCTTCTGCCATCCTGCAGTTTGCCTATTTTCAGCTGGTTGCCGCCGCCTACCGGGCCGGCGATATCGGCCTCGTCTATCCGCTGATGCGTGGCTGCGCACCGCTCCTGATCGCCGCGACGAGCGGCTTCATCCTGAAGGAAAATCTTTCCGGCGGCGCCCTTGCCGGCACGATGACGATCTCGGCCGGCGTGCTGACGCTCGCCCTGGAGGCGCGGCGTGGCAGCAGCCGCGCCGTTATCCTCTCGCTTGTCAATGCCTGCGTCATCGCCAGCTACACCTATGTCGACGGAATCGGCGCGCGCATCTCCGGCAATGCGGTTTCCTACACATTGTGGATGTCGCTGCTGCCGCCGGTGCTGCTGTTTTCCTGGGCAGCGTCCCAGCGCGGCGCTTTCGCAGTAGTGCGTCACGTTCGCCGCAACTGGTGGCGCGGCCTTATCGGCGGCGCCGGCTCGATCGCGTCCTACGGGCTGGCGCTCTGGGCGATGACGAAAGCCCCGGTCGCGACTGTCGCAGCCCTGCGCGAAACCGCGATCCTCTTTGCGCTGGTGATCTCGATCACCGTCTTCAAGGAAAAAGCCAGCATCTGGCGCTATGTCGCCGGCGTCGTCATCGCGATCGGCGGGCTGCTTCTGAAACTGGCGTGATCACTCACCTGTCCATTCGGCCTTGAGCTTGCCAAGGAACGCGCCGATCCCTTCCTGCGCATCCTTAGTCAGCATGTTCTCGACCATCACCCTGGCGGTATAATCATATGCCGCCTCCACCGGCAGTTCGAGCTGCCGGTTGAAGGCTTCCTTGCCGATCTTCAGCGTCAACGGCGACTTGCTGGCGATCACAGCCGCATATTTGGAAACCACCTGCGCCAGATATTGCTTCGGCACGATACGGTTGACGAGGCCGAAATCCTTGGCGGTCGAGGCGTCGATTGTCTCGCCGGTCAGCAGCATCTCCATCGCCTGTTTGCGGTGCGCGGCACGGGAAACGGCCACCATCGGCGTTGAACAGAACAGGCCGATGTTGACGCCCGGCGTACAGAATGTCGAACTGTCCGTGCAGATCGCCAGATCGCAGGAAGCAACGAGCTGGCAGCCTGCAGCCGTCGCCAGCCCATCGATCTCGGCAATGACGGGCTTCGGCAGATGCGCGATCTTCAGCATCAGATCGGCGCAGAGCCGGAAGGTCTTTTCGAAGAAACCGGCACCCTGATCTTCATCGGCGCGATGGGCCGTCAGCTCTTTCAGATCATGTCCGGCGGAAAAGACATTGCCGGTCGAGGCGATGACGACGACGCGCGCATCCGGCTCCGCCCCGGCCGTCTCGAGTTCTTGCATCAGCGCTTCGAGAAGCGCGATCGAAAGCACATTGGCCGGTGGGTTGTTGAGCACGAGCCGCAGCACGCCGTCGCGCAGCGAGCGGGTCAGCAGACCGCCCTCTTTCGCTCCGGCGGCGTCCTTCCGGAAAGATACGATTTCGGCCATGATGCTGCTCCCTGCGCTCGATTCCAGGCAGACGTTTTGCCACAAAGCGCCGGAAATTTCGAGCAGGATCCGCACTCCCGCAGAGACCGTTGCCGTCAGGACCAGAACCAGGACTTCGATGTTTCTGCCCTTGCCTGCGCACGGGTCAGACCGACATCGCAAAGCTCGTCGTCGCTGAGTTCTAAAAGCGTGCGGCGGCTGCGGCGCTTTTCGAGGTAATGTTCGATCATCATCAGCAGCCGCAGGCTCCAGCGCGCCATGCCGTGAAGTCTCGACCGAACGATATCGCGATGTGTGTCAACGATCCCGCTTAATTCCACGGCCATCTCTTCTTCCTTTCTTCAACGGATGAAAGATGCGCTGGAAGGTGCCGCGAAAGAAGCTTATGGATATTATGATACACATAAGGATTTCTTTTGTATGCCTCTCCACCTCGATCAGCTTGCCGCCTTCGTCAACGTCGCCGATCTCGGAAGCTTTACGGCTGCGGCCGACAAGGAAGGCCTGACGCAACCGGCCGTCAGCCTGCAGGTGAAGGGGCTCGAACAGCGGCTCGGCGTCCGGCTGATCGAGCGTGTCGGGCGGCGGGCGCAGCCGACCGCTGCAGGCCTCGACCTGCTCGTGCATGCAAGGCGGCTGCTTCAGGAATCGGCTGCCGCGGAAGAAGCGATGATGCCGTATAGAGATGGCGCCAGCGGCCGCGTGCGCATCGGCAGCGGCGGCACGGCGTCGATCCATCTGCTTCCTCGCGCCATCGCCGTCGCCAGAAAATCCATGCCCGGCCTCGAAATCACCGTCCGCATCGGCGACGCTGACGACATTCTGCGTGATCTGGAAGCCAACAGCCTCGATATCGCCGTCGTCGCCCTGCCGGCATCGGGACGCAACTTCGAGATCGAACCGTTCTATGAGGAGGAATTGCTAGCCGTCGCTCCTGCGGGCAGCCTGATGCCCGAAAACGGACCGGACGCCGCCTTCATGCGCGACAGGACGCTGCTGCTTTATGAGGGCGGCAATACCAGGCGGGCGATCGACGCGTGGCTGGCTGCGCCGGATACCAGAATCCGGCCTGCGATGGAGTTCGGCAGCATCGAGGCGATCAAGGAGCTGGTGGCCGTGGGGCTCGGCTGGTCGATCCTGCCGGGGCTGGCGCTGAAGCGCGACCGCGCCGGCCTCGTTGCGACTTCATCGCTGAACCCGCGGCTCACGCGCCGCCTCGGCATGGTTCTGCGCCGGGACAAACATCTGACACGCGGCCTTCGCGAAATGATGAAATGCCTGCGCGCGTTCAAAGGCTGAGAGCTGCTTTCGACCGTCGTATGCGATTTCAAACCGGCAGAGACGACGTGAAAAACGTCAGGCGCAGCAGTTCGCGACCGCAGAAATATGAGGTACCATAATACCTCATCTATAAGTATTTGTTTTTACTTGGCAATTTTTCAAAACCTTCGGGACGTTGATATTGACCCGATGTCACATTCCCTTTATACACCGCGTCAGAACGCAGCCTGTCCGGGCTGCTTTCTTTTTGGCAATGCCTAAAGCCTGCCAATCCAAGCAACAAGAAACGCCCTTCAAGCCCTCGGGCCAAGGGTCCCAAAAGAGAGTATTCACTATGGCAACCTTCTCCCAGAAGCCTGCAGAGGTGGAGAAGAAGTGGGTGATCATCGACGCCGAAGGGCTGGTCGTTGGCCGTCTCGCTTCCATCATCGCTATGCGCCTGCGCGGCAAGCACAAGGCAACCTTCACGCCTCACGTTGACGACGGCGACAACGTCATCGTCATCAATGCCGAAAAGGTCGTTTTCACCGGCAAGAAGTATTCCGACAAGGTCTACTACTGGCACACCGGTTATGCCGGCGGTATCAAGGAACGCAGCGCACGCCAGATCATCGAAGGCCGCTTCCCGGAGCGCGTCCTCGAAAAGGCCGTCGAACGTATGGTTCCGCGTGGCCCGCTCGGCCGTCGCCAGATGAAGAACCTGCGCGTTTACGCCGGCTCCAACCATCCCCATGAAGCCCAGCAGCCGGTCGCCCTCGACGTTGCCGTGCTCAACAAAAAGAACGTAAGGAGCGCCTGATATGGCTGACCTCTCCTCCCTGAAGGATCTCGGCACGGTTTCCGAAGCTGCTGCTCCGGCCCACGTCCGCAAGGTCGATTCGCTCGGCCGCTCCTACGCGACCGGCAAGCGCAAGAACGCTGTCGCCCGCGTCTGGGTCAAGCCGGGCTCCGGCAAGATCACCGTCAACGGCAAGGAATTCGCGGAATATTTCGCACGTCCGGTGCTGCAGATGATCCTGCGCCAGCCGATCGTTGCGGCTGCCCGTGACGGCCAGTTCGACATCGTCGCAACCGTTGCCGGCGGCGGCCTCTCCGGCCAGGCCGGCGCCGTTCGCCACGGCGTGTCCAAGGCGCTCACCTACTTCGAACCGGGCCTGCGCGCGGTGCTGAAGAAGGGCGGCTTCCTGACCCGCGACAGCCGCGTCGTCGAACGCAAGAAGTACGGCAAGGCAAAGGCCCGCCGCTCGTTCCAGTTCTCCAAGCGTTAATCGCTTCGGACAGACGGAATTTACGAAGGCCGGGGCAACCCGGCCTTTTTGTTTTGCAGGTCCGCGTTTCTCTTTCTTCGCTCGCGCACATCATTACCAAGGCGCAGCACCGCGACGTGCTTTTGCCCGCCACTCCATCGCCGATCGCTTGTAATTCGCGGCTCGGTCGCCTACGCGTTGTCGACGCCTTGACCTTTCACGACCGAAAAAAGGAGCCCCCTTGGCGAACAGATCGATTGACCACGCCTTTACGGCGACCAGCCTCACCTCCGCTGCCAGCGATCCGACCTTTGCCGGCGCGCTGTCCTTCATGCGCCGCCGCTTCACCAAGGAGCTCGCCGGCGTCGACGTCGCCGTCTGGGGCATTCCCTTCGATGCTGCGACATCGAACAGGCCGGGCACACGCTTCGGGCCGCAGGCGATCCGGCGCGCTTCGGCGATCTTCGACAACGATGCGCAATATCCCTTCAACCGTGAACTCTTCGCCGAAATGGCCGTGATCGACTACGGTGATTGCCTGCTCGACTATGGCAATCATCAGGACACGCCGGCCGCCATCGAACGCCAGGCGAATGTCATCCTCGACAGCGGCGCCTTCCTGCTGACGCTTGGCGGCGATCACTACGTCACCTGGCCGCTGCTGAAAGCCCATGTGGCAAAACATGGGCCGCTGGCGCTCGTGCAGTTCGACGCGCATCAGGATACCTGGTTCGACGAGGAACGGCGCATCGACCACGGTTCTTTCGTGGCGCGGGCCGCCCGCGAAGGCATCATCGATCCCGACCGCTCCATTCAGATCGGCATCCGCACCCATGCGCCTGAGGATTGCGGCGTCAATATTCTATACGGTCATCAGGTCGAGGAGATGAGCGCCAGCGATATCGCCTCGGCGATCATCTCCCATACGCGCGGGGCGCCGGCCTATCTCACCTTCGATATCGATTGCCTCGATCCGGCTTTTGCGCCGGGCACCGGCACGCCGGTTTCAGGCGGGCCATCGAGCGCCAAGATCCTCTCGGTGCTGCAGCGTCTGCACCAGCTCGATATCCGCGGCGCCGACGTCGTCGAGGTATCGCCGCCCTATGATCATGCCGATATCACCGCCATTGCGGGGGCAACGGTGGCGATGTATATGCTGGGGCTTCATGCCGAGCGCCGCGCCATCGCCGTGTCACAAGGCTGACTTATCATCCCCAAACTGAATCCGGAAACCTTCAGAACCCATTGAAAGCGCAGGTTTAACATGGCACCGAAAATCTTCATCGACGGCGAACACGGCCCGACGGGTCTGCAGATCCGCACGCGCATGGCCGGCCGCCGCGATGTCGAACTTCTGTCCATACCCGAAGCCGAACGGCGCAACGCCGCCATGCGCGAGGACATGCTGAACGGCGCCGACATCGCCATTCTCTGCCTGCCCGACGATGCGTCGAAGGAAGCGGTTCAGATGGTTTCGGCCAACAACAATGTGCGCGTCATCGACACCTCGACCGCCTTCCGCGTCAATCCCGGCTGGGCCTATGGTTTTGCCGAAATGGATAAGCAGCAGGCCGACAAGATCGCTGCCGCCCGTTTCGTCGCCAATCCCGGCTGCTATCCTACCGGAGCGATCGGCCTCATCCGGCCGCTGCGCGCCGCCGGCATTCTGCCGGACGGCTATCCGATTACAGTGAACGCGGTCTCCGGCTATACCGGCGGCGGCAAGCAGATGATCGCCCAAATGGAAAACCCGGATCACCTGGACGCGATCACCGCGCCGCATTTCCTCTACGGCCTGCCGCTCACCCACAAACACGTGCCCGAGATGACCGTGCACGGCCTGCTCGACCGCGCGCCGATCTTCTCGCCGTCCGTCGGCAAGTTTGCTCAAGGCATGATCGTGCAGGTGCCGCTGCATCTCGACGATCTCGCCGAGGGTACGACGATGGAGAGCATCCATGCCGCACTCGTCGCCCATTATGCCGGCCAGGATATCGTCAGTGTCGTGCCGTTGGCCGAAAGCAAGGCCCTGCCCCGCGTCAATGCCATCGAGCTCGAAGGCAAGGACACGATGAAGCTCTTCGTCTTCGGCACACCAGGCGCTTCGCAGGTCAATTTGGTGGCGCTGCTCGACAATCTCGGCAAGGGGGCGTCGGGCGCTGCCGTCCAGAATATGGACCTGATGCTCGCCTCGTAAGGCGCAGACGACGGCATCAGCGTCGATGCCGTTCGAGCTTTGTATCGATGTCTTCATCATGATCTTTCCGCGGCCGCTTGCATCGGCGGCCGCAGCATCGCTTTCGCGCTCGATCATCGATGACGATTGGGCTATGAAACCGGATCCTTCCTCGCTGCCCATCCCGAATCACGGAGCCGATGTCATGACGCTGGATGCGCTTATCGCTGGCGTCGGCGCATGGTTTGCCGCAGCCTTGCCCGATCATGGCATCTATGCGCTGATGGCGTTTGCCTTCATCGCGGGGCTTGCCCGCGGCTTTTCGGGTTTCGGCGCCGCATTGATCTTCATTCCGCTCGGCGGCGCGATCGTCGGGCCGAAGCTGATTTCACCGATCCTGCTCGTCATTGACGGCATTGCCACACTCGGGATGATCCCGCCGGCCTGGCGCGGCGCCAACCGACGCGAGGTTTTCGTCATGGCTGCGGGTGCCGCGCTCGGCGTCCCGGCCGGCACGGCGATGCTGGCGCTGCTCGACCCGATGCTTTTGCGCTGGAGCATCACGATCATCGCCATCTGCCTGCTTGCGCTGCTGGTATCGGGATGGCGCTATCACGGGGAGGCGTCCGCACCGCTCACCAGCGGAGTCGGGCTGATCGCCGGGCTTTTCAGCGGCGCCGCACAGCTCGGCGGGCCGCCGGTCGTCGCCTACTGGCTCGGCGGCAAGAGCGACTTCACCCGCGTCAGGGCGAATGTCGTGCTCTACTTCTCGATCTCGTCGGTCTTCAGCGCCATCAGCTATTATGTCGGCGGACTGTTCGTGCCTGCCGTCTTTGCGCTCACCGTCGTCATCCTGCCGAGTTATGTGGTCGGGCTCTACGGCGGCTCGAAACTGTTCGGGCTTGCTAAGGAAAGAACCTTTCGCATCGCCTGCTATGTCCTGATCGCCGCCGCCGCAATCATCGGCATGCCGCTGCTCGACAGCGTGCTGCGTTAGGCCGGCTTCGGTCCGAGTTGCCCGCCGGCCGCAATCGCCTGAAGATAGCTCTCGGTGAAATCGGTATCGATCTCCAGCCATAGCGGGGCATGATCCGACATCTGCCATGTCCGCCATTTCTCGTAGAGCGCCTCAGGCGTCTTTGCCTTGAATTTCGGATCAGCTTCTGGATCGCTCTTCGGAAGGAATCCAGCATAGAGCCCCCTGTCCTCGTCGGTGGAGCGGAAGACGTCGGCATAAAGGTCGATCAGCCCGCCGGTAATCACCTTGAAGCGCTTGTCCTTCACGCGTACGGCGATCTGGTCGTAGAAATGGTCGCCTAGCTTGCGCACCTTCTTGCCGTCGATCTCGGCCGGAACCACGAAGCCGTGGCTCTTCAGGGCTTTCATTGTCTCATGTTCGGGGCTGACGACGTTGAAATCGCCAAGCAGGATATAGTTTTCAACAGCGCCGCTGAGGTCGAGTTCCTGACTGCTGGCTTGATCCTGCCGGTCGGCTAAAAATTCGACGAGCTGCTTGATCTCCCCGATACGCCGTTTCAACTGCTCGCCCGAATCCGCACCGTAGTAGATATGCACCGTGCAGAGGCTGAAACGGAACCAGCCGGACTGAAATGCCACGAGAAACGGACTACGGGCGAATTGCTGCTCCATCTCGACAGTCTTCGGCTCGACATCAGGCTGGCCTTTCGGCGCCTTCACCTTTTTGCTGGAAACAACGAGATGACCTTCCGGCAGCACGACTTCGCCGGCGATCTTGCGGAACCAGACCTTCTCAGTGTTGTAGATGAAGGCCATACGCTCGGAATTGCCGCCGGAGCCCGCTGTCGTATCCGTTGCGATATAATCCCACTCTCGGCCGAGGATCTTCATCACCTTTTCCAGGGCCGAAAGGTCGCGGTTGACCTCTTGGATCGCCACCAGATCGAAGCAGGCGATCATCTCCGCGATATAATAAAAGGTCTCCGGAAGGCGAGGACCAAAGCCAAATTTATTTGAATCGAAATCGCGGATGTTCCAGGTCGCCAGCAGCAGCGAGCTGTCTTTCTTCTGGGTGCGTAATGGTGCTAGCGTCTTGCGAATGTCGAGAAGGCGCTGCGCGCAACGCTCGATCGTTCCCTTCGGTTGCCCCTCCAACGCTCTGCGCATTCCGGCATAATTATTAGACACCGCCCCCTCCACGCTGTCGTCGTTCACCGAACCTACCCAATTGCATATACCGACGCAATATTACACGTTTAAGTCAGCAAATTGCCCGTTTGTCGTGAACGATTTACATCCGTGCGCTGAGTCGGCTTCGAGAGGACCGCATGATCTCAGTGCTTGTCGGCATGCGCTTCGTCGCCCGTTCTTCATCTAGGGCTTCTCGAACGCCTACAGCCCACCCACGGCCCTCAATCCACCGTCTTCGAGCGGCTGCACAGGAAATCGCAGGCACGCCGACGCCACGTTAAGGCCACTCGCCTCAATCGCGCTCGGCGATCATCGTCCCGTGCGGATATTCGCCGTAAAAGCCGCGCCAGTTGGCGACGGCGAAGCCGAAAACCACAAGCGCGCCGGCCTGATGCAGCAGGCCCCAGTCAAGCGGCACCTGCATCAGCAGCGTCGCGATGCCGATTGCCGCTTGCAGCGTCACCAGCACGAAAAGCAGTATCGCGCGGCGTGCATGGGTGGTCCATGGCGCTGCGCGCAGAGCGATCACCATGTTGATCAGCGTCAATGCGAAGAGCGTATAGGCGCCGATCCGGTGAATGAACTGCACCGTCTTCGGGTTCTCGAAGGCATTGATCCAGAAGGGCTGCTGGATCAGCAGATCGGAAGGGATGACGGCGCCGTCCATCAGCGGCCAGGTATTGTAGGAGAAACCGGCGTCGAGCCCCGCCACCAGCGCGCCGAGATAGATTTGGAAAAGTGAAAAAATGGCGATCGCGGCGGCAAAACCGCGCGAGCTTCTTGTCGGCGCCGGATCGTTGGAATGTCTGGAGAGACCGCGCATGATCCACATGCAGCCGGCAAAGATCAGGCAGGCCATGACGAGATGGGTCGCCAGCCTGTACTGGCTGACGTCGGTGCGGACGGAAAGGCCCGAGGACACCATCCACCAACCAATAAAACCCTGCAGGCCGCCGAGCGCCAGGATGCCGACGAGCGGCCAGCGCAGACGCTTCTCGATCCGCCCCGTCAGCCAGAAATAGATGAGCGGCAGCGCGAAGATCACGCCGATGGCACGCGCGATCAGCCGGTGCGCCCATTCCCACCAGAAGATGCCCTTGAACTCATCGACGGTCATGGAACTGTTCAGCTGCTGAAATTCAGGAATGCGCTGGTAGAGGCGGAATTCCTCCTCCCATTCGGCGGCCGACAGCGGCGGGATGACTCCGTGGATCGGCTTCCACTCTGTGATCGACAGGCCGGAATTGGTCAGCCGCGTGGCGCCGCCGACGAGCACGAGGCAGAAGAGCGCCAAAAGCACGAAGCCGAGCCAGAAGCGCAAGGCGCGGCGGTCGCGATTCTGCTTGCGCATTTCGCTCAGGATCGCCTGTTCCGTGGTCGGGTTTGCGACGGCCATGATGTCTCCTTCTATCCGGCAGTTGATTTGCCCCACCGGCTCATGCAAAACAAGCCCCGAACCTTTGCGGCATGCCGTCGCGCCGGTTCGTCCCCTCCATGCCGAGAGATAACCGATGCCCGTCCGCCTCCGCAAATTCATCGGCACGATCCTTATCATCGTGCTCGTGGTCGTCTATGCGCTGGTGGCCAATACGATCGCGGTGGCAACGCTCGGCAACGCGCCCTGGTGGGGACATCTGCTCTATTTCCTGCTCACCGGCTTGCTCTGGGTATTGCCGGCGATGGTGATCATCAAATGGATGGCCGGACCACCGCAGCGCTAAAGCGCGTCGCGATCTTTCAGATTCGCTTGTCGCGCTTTAGGTCTTTGTTTTTACGCATGTCGTTGTCGCAAAACCGCGGCACACTTTTGCGCGATATGCTTTAGGGCCATTAACGGCCGAATAACCGTGATCTGCGGAAAACCTCGCCCATCGCCTGCGGTTAAACCAAATATACGTCTGGCATACCTACCTTCCCGTTCAGCATTCTTGACCGGAGAAAACCGTGCAGACGCAACAGCTCGATGTCCATGAACAGCCGTCCGACGAAGCGGCGCTGGCCGATACGGCCATTTCGCGCCTGCGCCAGCTCAGCATGAAACTCGCCATGGCCCAACTCGACACCGAAGTCTTCGACGCGATGCAGCCGCTGGAGGATGACTGGCGGGCGCTGGAGCGCGACAACCTCCAGTCCCTGCATCAGAGCTACGACTGGTGCGCCGCCTGGGTGAGCGCCTTCCAGCGGCCGCTTGCGATCCTCAAAGGCGCTCATGCGGGTCAGACCGCCTTCATTCTGCCGGTCGAGATCGTCAAGTCCCGCGGGCTCAGGACGGCGAGATTCATTGCCGCCGATCACAGCAATATCAATACCGGCCTATTCGCAGAGAGCTTTGCCGAAGCCGGCAGGACCATCGACCCCCATGAGTTCGCCGGCCAGCTCCGGCATGCGCTGAAGGGCCGCGCCGATTTGCTGCTGCTGCAGAACATTCCGCTGGAATGGCGCGGGCGAGAGAGCCCGCTCGCCGGGCTGCCGATGGTGCAGAACCAGAATCACGCCTATCAGCTGCCGTTCCTTCCCGCTTTCGAGGACACACTGAAGCAGCTCAACGCCAAGAACCGGCGCAAGAAATTCCGTGTTCAGTCGAAGCGTTTCGAGGCGGCCGGCGGCTTCGAATACGTTATTCCCGAGACATCGGCAGAACAGCACGGCCTGCTCGATATCTTCTTCCGCCTGAAAAGCGCCCGCTTCGCCAGCCTCGGCCTGCCCGACGTCTTTGCCGACAGGGAAACGCAGACCTTCCTGCACGGTCTCATCGACAAGCAGGACGACACCAGGCAGTACTTCGGGCTGCAGATGCATATGCTCCGGCTCAAAGGAGAGCATGAGGGTAAGATCGCCGCGATTTCAGGGATTTCGCGCAAGGGCGACCATATCATCTGCCAGTTCGGCGCAATCGATGAAGAGCTCGTGCCGGATACGAGCCCCGGCGAATTCCTCTATTGGCAGACCATCTCGGGATTGCATGGCAAGGGTGTAGCGCTGTTCGATTTCGGCCTTGGCGACCAGACCTACAAGCGTTCCTGGGCGCCGGTCGAGACCGCGCATTACGACGTGGTGCTGCCGGTATCGCCGTTCGGCGTCGTCGCCGGCGCCGCACACCGGCTCGTCACCCGCGGCAAGGCGCACATCAAGGCGCGCCCGAAGCTCTATAAATTCGCCCAGGGCATCCGGGCACGGATCGGCTGATCGTCAAAAAACTAGGCGGCCCGGCCGAGTGCCTGCTCGGCCCCTTCGCCGCCCGACATCAGCACGACGCGCTCATAGCCGGCAGCCTGGAATTCCGTCATCAGAGCAACGAAAATGGTCTCCTCGACCTCAGGCAGCGAGAGAATGATCTCGACGTCCCGGCTGCGCGTCAGCCGCGAGACGCCGGCGACATCGGCCGAACCGCATTCGACCACCACAAGATCGTAGGCGGCGGCGAGTGCATCGAGCAGCAACGACAGTCGGTCGACACCGCGCATGGCGCGGCGCACGTCGCTCTGGCCTTGGGGAATGAGATGCGCATCGGAGAGGCGGTCGCCGTGGATCGTGTCGCCGAAGGCGGCCTCGCCGCAAAGCAGATCGGTGACACCGAGGACGGCCGGGTCCTCGACCATCAATTCCGTGGGGTAGCCGGAGCCGGTCATATCGATCAGGATGACGCGGTGGCCGGCATCGGCGAGCATGCGGGTCAGCGAAACCGTCGCCGCCGAACCATTATCGCCAGTCGGCGATATGGCGATTGCCAGCGGCGCGCGGCTGCCGGTGAGATAATCCGCAACTGAGGCGACGGAGAATTCATTGTCATCCTCCGGCTCGTCCTCTGGCACCTCCTCGGCAACCTTCACGTCCTCGATTGTATCCTCTTCGTCCGCGACGACGGCGAGCATGCTCGGCTGAACGGGTTTTCCGGCGGCGGCGGCGATCGGAGCGGCCTGCGGCACATGTTTCTCCTCGACGACTGCTTCTGCCTCTATTGTTTCCGGGGAGGCATCTGTCGGGCGGAGAGCCCGGCCGCTGAAGAGCTCGGCCAGCATGATGACGATGGCGCTCATGATCAGCGTCGCGACGGCAGCGACGACGACGATCGGCACCACCTTCGGGAAATAAGGATCGACCGGCTCGACGGCCCTCGAAACGATCCGGGCATCAGCCGGGCTCGAATTGCTGTCGGCGCGGGAGGCGGCCTCGCGGTAGCGCACCAGATAGGTTTCGAGCAGTTGGCGCTGGGCGTTCGCCTCGCGCTCTAGCGCATTGAGACCGACCTCGTCCTCACCGGCGCGGGCGCTGTTGGCCTGGACCGTGTCGGACTGGCGCTCGAGTTCGCTCGCCCTCAGATCCGCAACCTTCGACTCGTTCTCGATGCTCGCCAGGATCTTCTGCGTCTCCTGGCGAATCTGGCTACGGATGTCGGAGAGCTGGGCGCGCAGGCTTTTCAGCCGCGGATGATTATTGAGAAGGCTAGTCTGCAGATCGGAGATCTGCGACTGCAGGCCGGATTCCGTCCCCTTCAGCCGCTGGATCGCCTGGGAGGACATGATGTCGGGCAGCGTATCGGAGGCTTCGCCCGAAGACAGTGCATTGCGCACCGCCTGCGCCCTCGCCTCGGCATTGGCCTTGTCGCCCCGCACGCGGGTCAACTCGGCGGAGATATCGTTCAATTGCTGGGCCGGAAAAGTGGTCGTGCCGTTCGTCTGCAGCAGCCCGTGCGACGTGCGGTATTCGGCGACCTTCCTCTCGGCTTCGCTGACCTTCTGGCGCAGACCTTCGATCTCCGGCTCCAGCCAGCGGGTCGCCTCGGAATTGGAATCGAGCTTGGCGCCGCTCTGGGTCGAAAGATAGACATTCGCCATGGCATTCGGGATGGCGGCGGCGAGCTTCGGATCCTTGGAGGTGAAAGTGATGCCGATGACGCGTGAACCCGGCACCTGATAGACCTGCAGGCGTTCGACGAAGGCGTCGATGACGCGCTCTTCCGGCGGATTTTCCAGTGGGTTCTTC
>NZ_VSZV01000265.1:0-19899 GCF_008919455.1 Rhizobium sp. PEPV16 | reverse complement strand
GCCGCTTCCGGCAGAGAGCGCCAGACGGTGCTGGTCGATGCGCGGACCGGCGAAGAAGTGACACCAGAAAACACCAGCCTGCTTGCAGGCCCCGCCGCCGACGACGAGGTGCACGAGCGGATCAACCGCATGCGCGCCTGGTATCTCGGCATCGATGCATAGAAAGGACAAAAGAATGGATCGTATCGTTGTTACCGGCATGGGACTTGTCTCGCCGCTGGGCACCGGCGTCGAGCCTTCCTGGAAGCGCCTTCTCGACGGCGGTTCGGGGCTGAGGGAGTTGACGGAGGATATCGTCGGCGACCTCCCGGCCAAGGTCGGCGGCATCGTTCCCGGCATCGCCGAAGATGCTGAAGCCGGCTTCGATCCCGACCGCTATATCACGCCCAAGGACCAGAAGAAGATGGACCGCTTCATCCATTTCGCCATGGCGGCGACGGAGGAAGCTGTGAAGCAAGCGGGCTGGATGCCGACCGACGAAGGCGAGCGAGAGCGCACCGCGACGATCATCGCGTCGGGCGTCGGCGGCTTTCCGGCGATCGCCGAAGCGGTGCGGATCGGCGAAACGCGCGGCGTGCGGCGGCTGTCGCCCTTCACCGTGCCGTCCTTCCTCGTCAATCTCGCCGCCGGCCAGGTCAGCATCCGTTACGGCTTCAAAGGGCCGCTCGGCGCTCCGGTGACGGCCTGTGCGGCCAGCGTCCAGGCGATCGGCGATGCGGCGCGGCTGATCCGCTCCGGCGAAGCGGATGTGGCGATCTGCGGCGGTGCCGAGGCCTGCATCGACAAGGTGAGCCTCGGCGGCTTTGCCGCCGCACGCGCGCTTTCCACCGGGTTCAACGAGACGCCGGAGCTGGCGTCGCGCCCCTTCGACACGGCGCGCGATGGTTTCGTCATGGGCGAAGGCGCCGGCATCCTGGTCATCGAGACGCTGGAGCACGCGCTTGCCCGCGGTGCGACGCCGCTCGCCGAACTCGTCGGCTATGGCACGGCGGCGGACGCCTACCACATGACCTCAGGACCCGAAGACGGCAACGGCGCGCGCCGGGCGATGGAGGCGGCACTCAGGCAGGCGAAGATCCCGGCTTCGGAGGTCAGGCATCTCAACGCGCATGCGACCTCGACACCGGTCGGTGACAGAGGCGAGATCGCGGCGATCGGCACGGTCTTCGGTCGCAATGGCGGTATTGCCATCAGCGCGACGAAATCGGCGACCGGCCACCTGCTCGGCGCGGCCGGCGGGCTGGAGGCGATCTTCACCATCCTTGCCCTGCGCGACCAGATCGCGCCGCCGACCCGCAATCTGGATGAGGCCGATCCGGCCGCCGACGGCATCGATATCGTCGGCAGGACGGCGCGGCCGCTGGCGATGGACTACGCCATTACCAACGGTTTCGGCTTCGGCGGGGTGAATGCCAGCGCCCTGTTCCGCCGCTGGTCGTAAAGTCCACTTTCCTTGCGCCAGAAATCGCCTACACTTCTGCTCTATCGGCGATCCTTTCCCCGATAGAGCCGGAGATACCCCATGCGCGCCTTCTTCGCAGTTCTTATTCTGTGTGCCGCGTCCTTCCTCTCCCCTGTCTCGGCCCGCGCCGAAGATCCGATCGACACGACGCGGACGATGATCGAGCAACAGATCAAGGCCTTCCTCAAGGACGATGCCGAGACCGCCTATTCCTTCGCCGCCCCCGGCATCAAGGCGATGTATCCCGACAAGAACCTGTTCTTCGCCATGGTGAAGAAGAGCTACGAGCCGGTCTATCATCCTGGCAACTACGCCTTCGGGCGCAGCCGCTCGATCGACAACGGCGCGCTGATCTATCACGAGGTGCTGATTTCAGGCCGCGATGGCAAGGACTGGACGGCGATCTACCAGATCATGCGCCAGCCGGACGGCAGCTACAGGATCAACGGCGTGCAGATCATGCCTGATGCGGACAGCAAGGGCATTTGATCCCGATCTGATCAAACGTCGTTTGATTGGATCAAACGGGTTCGAGATCACCCCTCGCCCATTCCTCCTGCGTTTCCGCCATGAAATCGGCGAAGCGGCCTTCGGCGATCGCCTTGCGGATGCCCTGCATCAGCTCCTGGTAATAGGCGAGATTGTGCCAGGAGAGCAGCATGCCGCCGAGCGCTTCGTTGGAGCGGACGAGATGGTGAAGGTAGGCGCGGGAATAGTCGCCCGAGGCCGGGCAGTTCGACTGTTCGTCGAGCGGGCGCATATCCTCGGCATGGCGGGCATTGCGGATATTGACCTTGCCGCGGCGGGTAAAAGCCAGGCCATGGCGGCCGGAACGGGTCGGCATGACGCAGTCGAACATGTCGATGCCGCGGGCGACCGATTTCAGGATATCATCAGGCGTGCCGACGCCCATGAGATAACGCGGCTTTTCCAGAGGAAGTACCGGCAGCGTCGTTTCCAGCATCTGCAGCATGACGTCCTGCGGCTCGCCGACGGCAAGGCCGCCGATCGCATAACCCTTGAGGTCGAGTTGGCTCAACGCCTCGGCCGAACGGATGCGCAGCGCCGGAATATCGCCGCCCTGGACGATGCCGAACATCGCCTTGCCGGGCTGATCGCCGAAGGCGACCCTGCAGCGCTCGGCCCAGCGCAGCGACATTTCCATGGCGCGCTCGATCTCCTTCGGCTCGGCCGGCAGCGCCACGCATTCGTCGAGCTGCATCTGGATGTCGGAGCCGAGCAGCCCCTGGATTTCGATCGAGCGCTCCGGCGACATATGGTGCAGGCTGCCGTCGACATGCGACTTGAAGGTGACGCCCTGCTCGTCGAGCTTGCGCAGGCCGGACAGCGACATCACCTGGAAGCCGCCAGAGTCCGTTAGAATCGGGTGCTCCCAGCGAATGAGCTTATGCAGGCCGCCGAGACGGGCGACACGCTCGGCGGTCGGGCGCAGCATCAGGTGATAGGTATTGCCGAGGATGATATCGGCGCCGGTCTCGCGCACCTGGTCGAGATACATGGCCTTAACAGTGCCGACGGTGCCGACCGGCATGAAGGCCGGCGTGCGGATCTCGCCGCGCGGCATGGAAATCTGGCCGAGGCGTGCGCCGGCATCTGTCTTGTCAAGGGTGAATTGGAAGTTGTCTGTCATTTGTCTTTCCGGAAAAGAAGGCTCGCGTCGCCGTAAGAGTAGAAGCGGTAGCCCGTCGAAATGGCGTGTTGATAAGCCGCGTGCATGGTCTCGAAGCCGGCAAAGGCCGAGACCAGCATGAAGAGCGTCGAGCGCGGCAGGTGGAAATTGGTCATCAGCATGTCGACCGCCTTGAAGCGGTAACCAGGCGTGATGAAGATGCCGGTAGCGCCGGCCCAGGGCATGATCTCTCCGCTTTCCTCGGCTGCACTCTCGATGAGCCGCAACGAGGTCGTGCCGACACAGACGATGCGCCCGCCTCTTTCCCGCACGGCATTCAGCCGGGCGGCGATCTCGGCGCTGACATAACCGCTTTCGAGATGCATCTTGTGATCGGCGGTATCGTCGGCCTTGACCGGCAGGAAGGTGCCGGCACCGACATGCAGGGTGACGAAATGGCGTTCAATGCCGGCCTTGTCGAGCGCTTCGAACAGCGCGGGCGTGAAGTGCAGGCCGGCTGTCGGCGCGGCAACGGCGCCCTCCTCGCGCGCATAGATCGTTTGGTAATCGGCGCGGTCGCGCTCGTCCTCGGGGCGCTTTGCGGCGATATAGGGCGGCAGCGGGATATGGCCGACGGCGGCGATCGCCTCGTCGAGCGCAGGGCCTGAGAGATCAAACAGCAGCGTCACCTCGCCGGCCTCGCCCTTTTCCTCGACGGTGGCATCGAGCGAACCGAGGAAGCAGCTTTCACCGGAATGGCCGAAGGAGATGCGGTCGCCCTGTTTGATGCGCTTGCCGGGCTTGGCGAAGGCCTTCCAGCGGTTGGGGCCGATGCGCATGTGCAGCGTGGCAGACACCTGCTGGCCGCCGGCGCCGTCGCGACGGCGGATGCCCTCGAGCTGGGCGGGAATGACCTTGGTATCGTTGAAGACCAGCGCGTCGCCGGCCCGCAGGAAGGAGGTGAGATCGCCGACGCGATGGTCTGACAGACTGTTTTCCGCATTCGGATCGATGACGAGCAGGCGCGCGCTGTCGCGCGGCTCAGCGGGCCTCAACGCTATGCGTTCGTCGGGCAGATCGAAATCGAAAAGGTCTACGCGCATCAGGGCACTTTCAGGCAAAGCGAAACCCGCCCCGCGCAGCTATGCGCAAGGGCGGGTTTCAGCAGAAATCACAATCAGACGTCGGCGGCAACCCGCATGGAGACGATCGAGTCCGGATCGGAAACCGGCTCGCCGCGCTTGATCTTGTCGACGTTGTCCATGCCTTCGATGACCTGGCCCCAGACGGAATACTGCTTGTTCAGCCAAGGCGCGTCGGTGAAGCAGATGAAGAACTGCGAATTGGCCGAGTTCGGGTTCTGCGAACGAGCCATCGAGCAGGTGCCGCGCGTATGCGTGGTCGCGGAGAATTCGGCCTTCAGATCCGGCTTCGAAGAGCCGCCCATGCCGGCACGGCTGGGATTGAAGGTTTCCGAGCCCTTCTTGCCGAATTCGACATCGCCCGTCTGGGCCATGAAATCCTGGATGACGCGGTGGAAAACGACGCCGTCATAGGCCTTCTCGCGAGCGAGTTCCTTGATGCGGGCGACATGCTCCGGGGCGACCTGCGGCAAAAGCTGAATGACAACCTTGCCCTTGGTGGTTTCCAGAATGACGGTGTTTTCGGGATCCTTGATCTCGGCCATTTGTCTTCTCCTCTAGTTTTCTTTCGTAACTTACTTGTTGCCCAGGGTGACCTTGATCATCCGGTCTGGGCTTTTGACTTCGCCGTTCTGGCCTTCGCCCTTCTTGATCTTGTCGACATTCTCCATACCAGAGACGACCTTGCCGACGACGGTGTACTGGCCGTTCAGGAAGGAACCGTCGGCGAACATGATGAAGAACTGCGAATTGGCGGAATTCGGATCCTGCGAGCGAGCCATGCCGACCGTGCCGCGCACGAAGGGGGTCTTGGAGAATTCAGCCGGGATGTCAGCCATGTCAGAGGAGCCGGTGCCGGCGAGGTTAACATCGAAACCCTTTTCCATGTTGCCGTATTTGACGTCGCCAGTCTGGGCCATGAAGCCATCGATGACGCGGTGGAAGGCGACATTGTCATATTCGCCCTTCTTGGCCAGCGCCTCGATCTGGGCGACATGCTTTGGCGCCACCTCAGGCATGAGCTGGATGACGACGGGGCCGTTCTTCAGCTGGATAGTGAGATAATGATCGGCCGACTGGGCGAAGGCATCCCCCGCGAAGGAGGCGAGATACAACACGCCGGCAAATGCGAGATAAAAGAGTTTCATATGAGCTCCATTGCGGCGGGTTCCGCCTAGTCTTTGCGCTTGCTAGTTTGCTAGTTTGGGCGCTTGGATGTGAGGGCTTGCAAAACGGCGGCCGGCACAAAAGCGCTGACATCGCCGCCCATGGCGGCGATCTGGCGGACCAATGTGGCGGTAATGGGCCGCGAGGCCGTGCCCGCCGGCAAAAAGATGGTCTGAATATCGGGCGCCATCGTCCGGTTCATGCCGGCCATCTGCATTTCGTAATCGAGATCGGTGCCGTCGCGAAGACCGCGGATCAACAGCGTGGCGCCATGGGCGCGGGCGGCATCGACGACCAGATTGTCGAAGGCGACGACGGTGATGTCGCCGGTCTTGCCGGGCAGCGCTTCAGCCAGAGAACGGCGGATCAACTCGGCTCTCTCTTCGAAGGAAAAGAGCGGCGCCTTGCCGGGATGGATGCCGATCGCGACGATCACCTTTTCGGCGACGTTGAGCGCCTGGACCAGAACATCCACATGCCCATTGGTGATCGGGTCGAAGGACCCCGGATAGAAAGCTGTCGTCATGTGGCCCGACCGTTGGTTTGACGCCTTTTGTCACGGATGCCGCCTTCCCGCAAGTGATTTGCCCAGCTCCGGCCAGAGCGCCGTGCGTCTTTTCAGACGCGTAAAGGACGTTATGCGCCGGGCGGTTAAACGGCGGATGAATGGCCCGTTCAAGACCGTTTCAGACAGGATCTGCTTAACTCCGATCATCAAAGCAGCCGATGCCATTCCGGCATCCGGCGCTCCCCGAAAGACCAGGGCCATGCTGATCGTGCTTGTTGCACTTGCCGTCGTTTTCTCCCTCGCCGCCGAGATGGCCTATGGCTATTTCGCCGATCGATACGAGATGAGCTGGGTGCGGCCGGAGCTTGCCGAGCATGCGGCGATCGTGCGCGCCCAGGGCCGGCTGCGCGAAAAAAACGAGCTTCGAATCTGAATGCCAGATGAACGAGACATTCAAGGTCGCTTCAGATCGGCATTGGTAAACACCCGATCAACATCCGGCGGAACCATTTACAGACGGATGCGTTCATTCAACCGATACATAGAGCGGCGCGGAAGGAATAAAAATGCCCGGCAAGATTACGATGATTAACGTGCTCTGGATGGTAATGGTCACGGGCATGCTGACCGCAACTGTCGCTCTCTATGATCAGAAGGTCGATACGTCCAAGGTTTATGGTCCCTATGCTTCGGCCCGGACGGCCGTGCTGGGCCAGTACTGAGGGGCGAGAACGCAACTCCCCAGGAAAGGAATGCCTATGTTCACGATCTTGACAGTGCTCACCGCCCTTATCAGCGTCATGTTCATCGTGTCTGTGGCCTCGACGATTTCAGCGCTCCGGCGCGAAGGCGAAGAGGTGAAGGCTCTGAACGAAAAACATAGAGCATTCTGACGTTCCTTTCTCTCCTCTTCCCACCCTTGAGCGGCACCCTTCCGTCGCCAGGGCCATTCAAAGCCGGATGCACCCAGCGTCCGGCTTTTTCTTTGGATGTCGTCCTCAACCATCATTCGATTTGAAAAAAGGGCGGCTTGAAAAGAAAAGGGCGGCTCGAAGCCGCCCCGTTCATTTGATCATTCCTCGGCAGGCCCGGCCGGATCGCCATCGGCAATCGGCGCCTGGTCGCCGCCACCTTCGCCGGCAGCACTTTCGTCGGTAACGGGGGCGCCTTCGGCGACCTCGACAGCCTCTTCCGTCTCATCCTCCTCCGGCTCGCTGATGCGCTCGACCGAGACGACCTTCTCGTCCTTGGCCGTCGAGAAGATGGTGACGCCCTTGGTGGCGCGGCTGGCGATGCGGATACCGCCGACCGGCACGCGGATCAGCTGGCCGCCATCGGAGACCAGCATGATCTGGTCGCCGTCATCGACAGGGAAGGCCGCGACCAGCTCGCCGATCTCGCCGGTCTTCGACGTGTCGGTGGCGCGGATGCCCTTGCCGCCGCGGCCGGAGATACGGAAGTCGTAGGAGGACGAACGCTTGCCGAAGCCCTTTTCGGAGACGGTGAGCACGAATTGTTCGCGTGCTCTCAACTCGTCATAGCGCTCGTCGGAGAGTTGTCCCTCCTCGGTGACTTCTTCACCGACCAGCGCAATATCCTCTTCATCCACGCCCGTCGCCCGACGTTCGGTGGCGGAACGCTTGAGATAGGCAGCACGCTCCCACGGCTCGGCATCGACATGACCAACGATCGTCATAGAGATGATGCGGTCGCTATCGCCGAGATTGATGCCGCGCACGCCGATCGAGTTGCGGCCGGCAAAGACCCGGACGTCATCGACGGAGAAGCGGATGCACTGGCCGAGCGCCGTCGTCAAAAGCACGTCGTCATCTTCCGTGCAGGTCTCGACGGAGAGGATTTCGTCGCCCTCCTCCTCGAGCTTCATGGCGATCTTGCCGTTGCGGTTGACCTGGACGAAATCCGACAGCTTGTTGCGGCGAACCGTGCCGCGCGTCGTCGAGAACATGACGTCGAGATTGTCCCAGCTCGCCTCGTCCTCGGGCAAGGGCAGAATGGTGGTGATGCGCTCGCCGGGTGCGAGCGGCAGCATGTTGATCAGCGCCTTGCCGCGTGAGGTCGGCGTGCCGATCGGCAGGCGCCAGACCTTCTCCTTGTAGACGATGCCGCGCGAGGAGAAGAACAGCACCGGCGTATGGGTATTGACGACGAATAGCCGGCTAACAAAATCCTCATCGCGGGTGGTCATGCCGGAGCGACCCTTACCGCCACGGCGCTGGGCACGGTAGGTGGTAAGCGGCACACGCTTGATATAACCGAGATGCGAGACGGTGACGACCATGTCTTCGCGAGCGATCAGGTCCTCGTCGTCCATTTCGAGACCGCCATCGACGATCTCGGTGCGGCGCGGCGTGCCGAACTCGTCGCGGACAGCAATGAGTTCATCCTTGACGATGGTCTGGATGCGGACGCGCGAGGAGAGAATATCGAGATAATCCTTGATTTCCTCGCCGATCTTGTTGAGTTCATCGCCGATTTCGTCGCGGCCAAGAGCCGTCAGACGGGCAAGGCGCAGTTCGAGGATGGCGCGGGCCTGCTCTTCGGAGAGGTTGTAGGTGAGATCCTCGTTGATGCGATGGCGCGGATCGTCGATCAGACGGATCAGGCTTTCAACATCTTCCGCCGGCCAGCGGCGGGTCATCAGCTCTTCGCGGGCCGACTGCGGATCGGGCGCCTGACGGATGACGCGGATGACCTCGTCGATATTTGCGACGGCAATGGCGAGACCGACCAACACATGGGCGCGGTCACGAGCCTTGCGCAGCAGGAATTTCGTTCTCCGGCTAACGACTTCCTCGCGGAAGGAGACGAAAGCGCGCAGCATGTCGAGCAGGGTCAGCTGTTCGGGCTTGCCGCCGTTCAGCGCCACCATGTTGCAGCCGAAGGAGGTCTGTAGCGGCGTATAACGATAAAGCTGGTTGAGGATGACTTCGGCATTGGCATCGCGCTTCAGTTCGACGACGACGCGATACCCCTGGCGGTCGGATTCGTCGCGCAGGTCGGAGATACCTTCGATGCGTTTGTCGCGCACCAGCTCGGCCATCTTCTCGATCATCGTGGCCTTGTTCACCTGGTAGGGAATCTCGGTGATGATGATCTGCTCGCGGTCACCGCGCATCGGCTCGATGGCAGCAACGCCGCGCATGATGACGGAGCCGCGGCCGGTCTCATAAGCCGAGCGGATGCCGGCACGGCCGAGGATCTTCGCACCCGTCGGGAAGTCGGGGCCGGGAATGATCTGGATCAGTTCCGGCAGCTCGATGGCCGGATCGTCGATCAGCGCGATACAGCCGTCGATGACTTCGGAGAGGTTGTGCGGCGGGATGTTGGTCGCCATGCCGACAGCGATGCCGCCGGCGCCGTTGACGAGCAGGTTCGGGAATTTGGCGGGCACCACGACCGGCTCGGAGAGCGTGCCGTCGTAGTTGTCGCGGAAATCGACGGTTTCCTTGTCGAGATCGTCGAGCAGCGAGTGGGCAGCCTTTTCGAGGCGGCATTCGGTATAACGTTCGGCCGCCGGCGGATCACCATCGACCGAACCGAAATTGCCCTGACCGTCGATCAGCGGCAGACGCAGCGACCACGGCTGCGCCATACGGGCGAGCGCATCATAGATCGCGGAATTGCCGTGCGGATGGAATTTACCCATCACGTCACCGGTGACGCGGGCGCATTTGACGTATTTCTTGTTCCAGTCGATGCCGAGCTCGGACATGCCGTAGAGGATGCGCCGGTGCACGGGCTTGAGGCCGTCGCGCACGTCGGGCAGCGCGCGGCTGACGATGACGCTCATGGCGTAATCGAGATACGACCGCTGCATTTCCTCCATGATGGAGATGGGCTCGATGCCTGGCGGGAGCTTCCCGCCGCCGGGGGGTGTTTGCTCAGTCAAAACAGATCACGATCTCTTCTAGAATCACTTGAAGATTTATAGCGGAAAGCCTGTTGCCGCGCCAATTTCACAGCGCGTTTTGAACAGGCTTTTGCGGCTTAAAGAGGGTAAAACATGCAAGTTGCGTGGCCGGACCGGACAAATCCGCCGCGGGCCGCCGCGGGATATTTGCCAAATCGAAATCCCCGCTTCACAATCATAAAAACCACGCACCCATATGGGGTTCCGGAGAGCAGATGGCAAGCGCCGACCAATTGATCAACGCCTTCACGACGCTGCTCGTCACCATCGATCCACCGGGGCTTGCGCCGATCTTTCTGGGCCTGACGGCGGGCATGAGCCGAACCGAGCGCAAGCAGGTGGCGCTGCGCGGCTCGGTCATCGCCTTCATCATCCTTGCCGTCTTCGCGCTGTTCGGCGCGGGCGTGCTCGGCGTGCTCGGGATTTCGATCGGCGCCTTCCGGATCGCCGGCGGGCTGCTGCTGTTCTGGATCGCCTTCGAAATGGTGTTCGAGAGGCGGCAGGAGCGCAAGGAGAAGGCGACCGAGGCGGCGATCACCAAGGATCATATCGAGAATATCGCCGTCTTTCCCCTCGCCTTGCCGCTGATTGCCGGCCCGGGTGCGATCTCGGCGACGATCCTGCTTGCCGGCACGCTGGCCACCTCGATCGGAAAAGCCCAGCTGATCGGCGTCATTGCCGCCAATCTGCTGCTGACCTTCGTCATGCTGCTCATCGCCGAAAGGCTGGACCGTTTCCTCGGCGTCACCGGCCGGGCGATCCTGACACGGCTTCTCGGCGTCATCCTCGCCGCCCTTGCCGCACAATTCGTCGTCGATGGGGCAAAGTCGGCATTCAATCTCATCAGCGCGACACCGCACTGACATGGCGGCATCTGCCGCGAGATCAACGAAAAAGAGCATGACGCCATCCAAGGCATCATGCTCTCTCACGTCTCTCACCAAGCCAGGAAAGGCCATTGATCAGAACGGGATATCGTCGTCGAGATCCCGCGAGAAGTTGCCGCCGCCGCTGCCACCGCCGCGGCTCGGCGATGAAGCGGGCGCCGGGGCGCCGTAATCGTCGCCATAATCGTTGCCGCCGGCGCCACTGCCACGGCCGCCGCTCGCGCCGCCGCCTTCACCGCGGCCGTCGAGCATCGTCAGCGTCGAACCGAAACCCTGCAGCACCACTTCCGTGCTGTAGCGATCCTGGCCCTGCTGGTCCTGCCATTTGCGGGTCTGCAGCTGGCCTTCGATATAGAGCTTGGCGCCCTTCTTCACATATTGCTCGACGACCTTGCAAAGGCCTTCGTTGAAGACGACGACGGTGTGCCATTCGGTCTTTTCACGGCGCTCGCCGGAATTGCGGTCGCGCCAGGTCTCCGAGGTCGCGATACGAAGATTGGCGATCGGCCGGCCATCCTGTGTGCGGCGGATTTCCGGGTCCGCACCGACGTTTCCAATCAGAATTACCTTATTCACGCTACCAGCCATGCTTCTCACCCTGCCTGCCGCCCTGCCCGGCGGCGTTTAATCGATCGGCGCACCTTAAACCATCACGGACCGCCGATGCGCATGGGCGGCAATTAATCCACATGTTTATCCCATCAGAAAGCCGCATGCATTCATCAGGAATTTTGTTCTTTATTTGTTCTAGTTTATCCGTATGATCCTGTCAACAGAATCGAAAACCTTGAGCCCTTGCGGATATTCAGCCTCGACTCGCCCGTCGGCATCACTAAATAAGGGCTGTCATCCAGAAAACCAAAGCAGAGACGATGAGCGAACTGAAGACGATCTCCATCCGCGGCGCGCGCGAGCATAATCTCAAGAGCATCGATCTCGATCTGCCGCGTAACAAGCTGATCGTCATGACCGGGCTTTCGGGTTCCGGCAAATCCTCGCTTGCCTTCGACACGATCTATGCCGAGGGCCAGCGGCGCTATGTCGAGAGCCTGTCGGCCTATGCCCGGCAGTTCCTCGAAATGATGCAGAAGCCCGACGTCGACCAGATCGACGGGCTGTCGCCGGCGATCTCGATCGAGCAGAAGACCACCTCGCGCAATCCGCGCTCGACGGTCGGCACCGTCACCGAGATCTACGACTATATGCGCCTGCTTTTTGCCCGCGTCGGCGTTCCCTATTCGCCGGCGACCGGCCTGCCGATCGAAAGCCAGACCGTCAGCCAGATGGTCGACCGCATCCTCGATTTCGGCGAGGGCACCCGTCTTTATATCCTTGCGCCGCTCGTGCGCGGGCGCAAGGGCGAATACAAGAAGGAACTGGCGGAGCTGATGAAGAAGGGCTTCCAGCGCGTCAAGGTCGACGGGCAGTTCTACGAGATCGCCGAGGCGCCGGTGCTCGACAAGAAATACAAGCACGACATCGACGTGGTGGTCGACCGCATCGTCGTGCGCTCGGATGTCTCGGCGCGCCTGGCGGACAGCCTGGAGACCTGCCTGAAGCTCGCCGACGGGCTGGCGGTCGCCGAATTCGCCGACAAGCCGCTGCCGCCGCAAGAGACGTCGGCCGGCGGCTCCGCCAACAAGTCGCTGAACGAGACGCATGAACGCGTGCTGTTTTCGGAGAAGTTTGCCTGTCCGGTCTCCGGCTTCACCATTCCGGAGATCGAACCCAGGCTGTTCTCCTTCAACAATCCCTTCGGCGCCTGCCCGACCTGTGACGGCCTCGGCGCTCAGCAGAAGATCGATCCGGATCTGATCGTGCCCGAGCCCGAGCGGACGCTGCGCGACGGGGCGATCGCGCCCTGGGCCAAGTCGACCTCGCCCTATTACAACCAGACGCTGGAAGCGCTCGGCAAACATTACGGCTTCAAGCTCGGCACCCGCTGGAACGATCTTTCCGACGAGGCCAAGGACGTCATCCTCAACGGCACCAACGACAAGATCGAATTCCACTATGCCGACGGCGCCCGCTCCTACACGACGCAGAAGAATTTCGAAGGCATCATCACCAATCTCGAGCGCCGCTGGAAAGAGACCGATTCCGCCTGGGCGCGCGAGGATATCGAGCGCTTCATGTCGGCGGCCCCCTGCCCTTCCTGCAACGGCTTCCGCCTGAAGCCCGAGGCCTTAGCGGTGAAGATTAACAAGCTGCATATCGGCGAAGTGACCGGTATGTCGATCCGCATCGCCCGCGACTGGTTCGAGACGCTGCCGGCAAGCTTCAATGCCAAGCAGAACGAGATCGCCGTGCGCATCCTCAAGGAAATACGCGACCGGCTGCGCTTCCTCAACGATGTCGGCCTGGAATATCTCAGCCTGTCGCGCAATTCCGGCACGCTGTCGGGCGGCGAGAGCCAGCGCATCCGGCTTGCCTCGCAGATAGGCTCAGGGCTGACGGGCGTGCTTTACGTGCTCGACGAACCGTCGATCGGCCTGCATCAGCGCGACAATGCCCGGCTGCTCGAAACGCTGAAGCACCTGCGCGACATCGGCAACACCGTCATTGTCGTCGAACATGACGAGGATGCGATCCTGTCGGCCGACGACGTGGTCGATATAGGCCCGGCGGCCGGCATTCACGGCGGCCAGGTCATCGCCCACGGCACGCCGCAGGATATCATGGATAATCCGACGTCGCTGACCGGCAAATATCTCTCCGGCGAACTCGGCGTTCCCGTTCCCGACGAGCGCCGCAAGCCGAAGAAGGGCCGTGAGATCAAGGTGGTCGGCGCGCGCGGCAACAATCTGAAGAACGTCACGGCGTCGATCCCGCTCGGCGTTTTCACGGCGGTGACCGGCGTTTCCGGCGGCGGCAAATCCACCTTCCTGATCGAGACGCTCTATAAATCGGCGGCAAGGCGCGTCATGGGCGCGCGTGAAAACCCGGCCGATCACGACCGCATCGACGGCTTCGAGTATATCGACAAGGTGATCGACATCGATCAATCGCCGATCGGCCGCACGCCGCGCTCGAACCCGGCGACCTATACCGGCGCCTTCACGCCGATCCGCGACTGGTTCGCCGGCCTGCCGGAGGCCAAGGCCCGCGGCTACCAGCCGGGCCGTTTCTCCTTCAACGTCAAGGGTGGGCGCTGCGAGGCCTGCCAGGGCGACGGCGTCATCAAGATCGAGATGCACTTCCTGCCTGATGTCTACGTCACCTGCGACGTCTGCCACGGCAAGCGCTACAATCGCGAGACACTCAACGTCACCTTCAAACAGAGGTCGATCGCCGACGTTCTCGACATGACGGTGGAGGAAGGCGTCGATTTCTTCGCGGCGGTGCCTGCGGTGCGCGACAAGCTGCAAGCGCTGAAGGATGTCGGTCTCGGCTATATCAAGGTCGGCCAGCAGGCCAATACGCTCTCGGGCGGCGAGGCCCAGCGCGTCAAGCTTGCCAAGGAGCTATCGAAACGCTCGACGGGACGAACGCTCTACATTCTCGATGAACCCACCACCGGCCTGCATTTCCATGACGTCGCCAAGCTGCTCGAAATGCTGCACGAACTGGTCAACCAAGGTAACTCGGTGGTGGTGATCGAACACAATCTCGAAGTCATCAAGACGGCCGATTGGGTGCTCGATTTCGGTCCTGAAGGCGGCGACGGCGGCGGCGAGATCGTCGCGACCGGCACGCCGGAAGCGATCGTCAAGGAGAAGCGGTCCTATACCGGACACTTCCTGAAGGGATTGCTGGAACGGCGGCCGGCGAAGAAGGCGGTTGCGGCGGAATGACGATGAGGCCAGCGTCGCCCGATGATCTGGAAACGATCGCGACGCTGACGTCAGCCGCTTATCGGCCCTATACCGAACTCTTCGGCGCTCCGCCGATGCCGGTGACGGAGGATTACACGCCGCGGATCGAACGCGGTGAGGTCTGGCTGCGCGAGATCGGCGGGCAAAAGGCCGGCCTGGTGGTCGTCGAACGGCATGCCGATCATCTGATGCTGTTCAGCATCGCGGTCTCGCCGGCATTTCAGGGTGCCGGGCATGGACTGGCGATGCTGCGCTGGCTGGAAGGCAAGGCACGGGAATGGGCCGTGCCGGAGATCCGGCTCCACACGAATGCGCGGATGGAGCGGAATATCGCGCTCTACAGCGCCTTCGGATTTCAGGAAACGGGTCGCCGGCCGAACCCATATCGGCCAGGATGGACGCTCGTCGACATGACGAAAGAGATCAATGCGGCCTGAGCGGCTGCAAATGGGGAGGACGACATGACGAAATCCGGCACTATCCGCACCGGCATCGGCGGCTGGACCTTCGAGCCCTGGCGCGGGCATTTCTTTCCCGAGAGCCTGAAACAGAAGGACGAGCTGAATTATGCCAGCCGCCAGCTGAAGGTCATCGAGGTCAACGGCACCTATTACAGCACGCAGAAGCCTGCGGTCTTCGCCAAATGGGCGGCTGACGTGCCCGACGGTTTCATCTTCTCGCTGAAGGCGACACGTTTCGTCACCAATCGGCGGGTACTTGCCGAAGCCGGTGAATCGATGGAGCGGTTCCTGTCATCGGGCATCAGCGAACTCGGCGACCATCTCGGGCCGCTGCTATGGCAGTTCGCACCGACGAAGAGGTTCGATTCGGACGATTTCGAGGCCTTCCTGAAGCTGCTGCCGGCAAAACAGGATGGGCTGGCGCTCCGCCACGTGGTCGAGGTACGGCACGATTCCTTCAAGGTGCCGGAGTTCGTGGCGCTGCTTTCGAAATACGGCGTGGCTCCGGTCTGCGCTGAACATTTCGAATATCCGATGATCGCCGACGTGACGGCCGATTTCGTCTATGCGCGGCTGCAGAAGGGCTCGGACGATATTCCGACCTGCTACCCGGAAAAGGACCTGAAGGCCTGGGCAGATCGGCTGGAGACCTGGGCCGAGGGCAAGGTTCCCGATGACCTGCCGCTGATCGATGGAGATCGCAAGGTGAAGACCGAGCCACGCGACGTCTTCGCCTTCATGATCCATGAGGGTAAGGTCAATGCGCCGCACGGGGCGATCGCCCTGCAGCAGGCGCTGGCGAAATAGGCGGGGCTCGATAGTCACAAAAGGATTGTGACCTTGTGGGTATCACATCGTCAGACACGCATTGCATGAGGGCATCATGAGCGTGGTAACCCGGGAGCCCGCATGAGCGTTGCCGCATCCTATCTCTATCGCGACGGACGCCGGGTCGAGGCTGTCCCTTTCGAGGCTGCCTCCATTCCGGCGACGGATAACGAATTCATCTGGATCGGCCTGCACAAGCCCAGCCGCGACGAACTCCTGCTGCTGCAAAGCCGTTTTGGCCTTCACGAACTCTCGATCGCCGATGCGCTCAGTTCCCTGCAGATGCCGAAGCTCAGCGTTTATGACAACCAACTGTTCGTCATCGCAAAGACGGCGCAGCTCGAGGGAGACCATATCACCTACGGGGAAACCGCAATTTTCGTCGGCAAGCGCTATATCATCACCGTGCGGAATGGTTCCGAGCGCGGGCACGGAGAGCTGCGCGGCCGGCTGGAGACTTCGCCGAAGACGCTGTGCCACGGCACCGATTATATTCTGCATGCGATTCTCGATTTCATCATCGACGGCTATCTTCCCATCGTGCGCACGATCGAGGATTCCGTTTTCGACATGGAACGAAAAATGCTCGACGCGTTTCTCGACCGCAGCCAGATCGCCCGCATTTTCAAGTTGCGCCGGGAAGTCATTCTGTTTCAGCGGGTGCTGGACGCGATGCTCGACCTTTGCGGCAAGCTCTACCATCTCGACCTGCCGTCGCTCGACAGGGAAGCGAAGCCCTATTTCCGCGATGCGCTTCAGCACATGCACCGTGTCGAGACGATGGTTGCAAGCTTGCGCGACGTGATCACATCGGTTTTCGAAGCGAGCAATCTGCTTGAACAGCAAAGACAGGGCACGATCACCCGGCAGCTGGCGGCCTGGGCTGCTATTCTCGCCGTTCCAACGGCAATCGCCGGCATCTACGGCATGAATTTCGACAATATGCCCGAGCTGAAAACCAGCTACGGTTATTTTATCGTCCTGGCAGTCATCGCCGTCATGTGCATCGCGCTTTTCATCCGTTTCAGGCGCGCCCGCTGGATATGACGCCTTGCTCGCCGATACCGGCAGGCTTTATTTTTCCCCGTCCGCCAGCGCCTCTTTCCGGCGGCGCGGCAGGAGCGATTTGAGGTACCGCCAGACCGGCGAGACGATGTAGCCGGCGACCGGAATAGCGATCAAGCCGGCGACGATACCGACGATGCCCGCTCCTGCGGCCTCGACGATCCAACTGAGCACGGATGCCAGAGCGGGAATGGCATGCGCGGTCGCCTCCCCGGCATCATGGATCAGATGTGCAAGGCCGCCGAGGCCATAGGATTCGAGGCCGTGAACGATGATCCCGCCGCCGACCCAGATCATGGCGGCCGTGCCGACGATGCCGAGCAGCTTCAGAAAATAAGGCATGCCTGTGACAAGCCCCTTTCCGATCGAACGCAAGAAGGCGCCGATCGGAGAGGCCGTGCGCACACGCGCCAGCATCAGACCCAGATCATCGGCCTTGACGATAAGCGCCACTCCGCCATAGACCAAGACCGTGATGCCCAGTCCCACGACGGCGAGGATGAGGGCCTGGGTGAACATGCCGCCTGACGGCACCGCGGCGAGCGTAATCGCCATGATTTCCGCCGACAGGATAAAATCCGTCTTGATTGCGCCGGCAACCTTCTCGTCTTCTATCGATTTGGCATCGAGGCTCGTCGCCTCGAGTGCCGATTCATGGGCGTGGGCCGCATGCGGCAGCACCAGCCCGTAGACTTTTTCGACGCCTTCGTAGCAGAGGTAAAGCCCGCCGATCATCAGCAGCGGCGTGATCGCCTGCGGGGCGACAAGACTCAGGATAAGCGCTGCGGGAAGCAGGATCAGCAGCTTGTTCTTCAGCGAGCCGAGCGCGATCCTGCCGATGATCGGCAGTTCGCGCGCTGCCGAAAATCCGGTGACGTAACGCGGCGTGACCGCCGCATCGTCAATGACGACACCAGCCGCTTTCGCGCCTGCCTTGGCCGCCTGGCCGGCAATGTCGTCGAGCGACGCCGCAGCCACCTTGGCCAATGCCGCGATATCATCAAGAAGGGCGATCAGGCCAACACTCATTCGAGCCTCCGTCGGGAAGACAGACTTACACAGCAAAACGGAAAGCCCGTATCCAACGAGACGTGGCATCCTCCGCCGGGAAGATGCCACGCACAGATCGTAACGACAATGGCCGTTATTCAGCCGGCATCGGGCTCAACCCACCCTCGTCCAGCGGAGGACGGACCTGCCGTTCCCGTTTCTGAGAGGCCCGCGACAGAACGCTCTGCCGGTTCACGGATTTGCGCTCCTCGTCGATGCGGCGGATCAGAATCTCCGCGCGCTCGACGGAGCCGAGAAGCGCCAGGATCGTGCCGCGTTCAGCCGCGCCGGCATTCGGGCCAAGCGCCAGTGTCTGAGCCCGAAGTTCGGTGACGGTGGGAAGGCTGACATGGCCGGCCGGCATGGAGGGACGAACCACGCCGTAGTCGGGCATGATTTCCTGCAAAGAGGCATCGAGCTTGCTCAATGCCTGGTTGACGATCGCCAACGCGGGCTCGCTGAATTTTTCACGCTTCACGCGCCGGGCAACCTGATGCATCGATTCCGTCAACGCAGCGGTGAAATCCGCCTCCTCGATCAGGCTGGCGACAAGATCGAGTTGCTCGTAAGGCAGATCCTCCTTCATCAGCGATGCGGTATAATCGCGAATGTCACGGCTGAGGATATCGGTGGCGAGATAGTGTTCGCCCGGATCTGATGGAGCCGACTTGGCGGACCGGTCAATATCCAGGAACATCGCGCCGGCCTGCCGATGACGCGCGGTCTCCTGCTGGACGGCCGGAACGGCCCGCGCGAAATCGCTGGTGAGCCTGCGGTCGAGGAATTTCGGCGTCGAGTAATCTTCCACATCCTCCGCATCGGTGCGGCCAATACGCGACAAGACACGTTCGAAGACGCTGACGAAAGGAAACAGCAGCGCTGTGTTGAAGACGTTGAAGAAGGTCGAATAGAGACCGACAGCGACTGGAACCAGCGGAAATGTTTCCTTGCCCTCGACTATGACCGGAATACCGGGATCGCCGCCGAACCACTGCATCGCCCATGCCAGAACGTCGATCGAGACGAAGAACAAGGGCACCGTGATGCAGACGCCGATAATGTTGAAGGACATATGGGCGTAGGCAGCGCGTTTGGCGTTCTTCGACAGATTGAGCGAGGCAATCCAGGAGGTGATCGTGGTTCCGAGGTCCGCACCCAGCGAGAAGGCAACCGCCGTCGTCCAATCAAGGACACCGGCCGCACCGAGCCCCATGACGATACCGATCGTCGCGGAAGAGGAGTGGATCATCGCGGTGACGCCGGCAGCGATCAGCACGCATTTGATCAGGTTATAGTAGGAGTCGGCGGTCAGCGTGGACAGAACGTCCATGACCTCCGGTATGTTGCGCAGCGGCCGAAGGCCGCCGGTCATCAGATTGAGACCGTAGAAAATCAGCGCGAAGCCCATGCAGGCAAGCGCGACGTTGCGGATCCGCTCGCTCTTGGCAAAGCAGTAAACCAGCGAAAAAACGCCCGCAAAGATCAGGCCAAGGGGACCGAGCGGCAAGGCGATCAGGCCGTTTCCGAGCGTCGTTCCTACGTTGGCGCCCATGATGACGCTGATCGCCGGACGCAAGCCGACAACGCCGGCATTGACGAGGCCGACGACCATGACCGTCATTGCCGTCGATGACTGGATGACACCGGTGATGAGCGTTCCCGCGATGACGCCCTTGATCGGCGTGCCTGCGGCTCTCGCGAGAAATGCGCGCATCTTGTTGACGGAGAGTGCCTGGATGCCGTTCGACATGAACTCCAGACCGAGCATGAATATCCCCAGCCCGCCGATAACAGGCACAAGAATATCCTTGAAAATGTCGATGTTCACTAGCCTTACCCCCTTGGCGCCCAAAATGGCGCGCTTCAACGACGCCCCCGCGTCTGACATGCCCGATTTCATGCGGTCGGGGATGCCCCGGCCGCGTATCATGCGCGTCCGAACGAATTACTGGC
>NZ_VSZV01000215.1:0-13836 GCF_008919455.1 Rhizobium sp. PEPV16 | reverse complement strand
TTGATGAAACCATCGCCGTGCAGCGCCATTTTGGCATCCAGGGCAATGCCGCCACCCAGCTTTTTCACCCGATCGATGTTCTCCGGATTGATGGTCTCAGCGTGCTCGAGACTCCATTTCAGGCCATCGAGCGGGATCGTTTCGTCCACCTTCTCCAGAGCGTCGAGAAAGGGAGAGATGTTCTCGTTGTAGCTGACGTGCATGCGAAACGGGATACGCCGCCGGACCAGCTTCATCACATCCTGCTCGACGAAGCGTCGCATCTTCTCGGGCGCGATGATGACCGCCGGACGGTCGAAGTTCTCATGATCGTGCACTTCCCCGCTCAGAACCTCCCCGGCCCCTCGATATTCATGGCCATGTGCCAGGGTGGGGTGCAGGTTTTGTCCTGGACTTATCGGCGCCGTTTTCGTGATCGCCTCGAGTTCCAGATCCACCATGTTTACCGGCCCGCCGTCGCCGAGTTGCAAGTCCACAAAGGGCATGCGCACATTGAGGCGGTTGTCTCGTGCAAGCACGTGTACCCTCGCCTGGGCCTCCGGGTATGGCCACCTGCCGCCGTTATCGATGATCGAGGTCACGCCGAACCGGTTCAGACCGTGAATGCTATAGATCAACGAACTCACTTCTTCGTCGAACGTGGGCTGCGGCACCATGCTCTCAAGCGCGAGAAACAACCAGGTATAGCCGTGGACCACACCGGTCGGGTTGCCGCGGCTGTCCTTTTCGAATTCGGTGTCCGGCAACTTCGGGAACCGATCGGTGCCCACGCCAAGCGCCTCCATCGCCTGCTTGTTCAGGAAGGCGCGGTTGTAGGCATATTGCACGATCATGGGGCGATCGGGCACGGCCTCGTGCAGTTCGCCCAGCGTGGGAAAGCGGTTCTCCTCGAACTGGTAGGGGGACCAGCCTCCGATTACCTTGACCCATTGGCCCTCCGGCGTGCGTGCGGCCTGCTCGCTGAGCATGGTCAACGCGCGACGCAATGTCGGCACGCCATCCCATCTTACATTGTAGTTGTAAGCCATGTCGTTGAGGACGTGCGTATGAGCATCGATGATGCCGGGGATGAGCCGGCGGCTGCGCGCGTCAATCACCCTGGTCTCCAAATTTGTCAGACCGAGAATGTCCGCATCTGAGCCTACGGAATAAATGCGGCCTTCCTTGATGGCCAAAGCCGAAGCTTCGGGCTGAGCACGGTTGCCGGTGAAGATTTTTGCGTTGAAAATGATCAGGTCAGCACCGGGCTGTTCCTGCGTCGTTTGTGCCTGAACCGCAGAGAAGGAAAAACTTGTCACAACCGCGATGAATATTTTTCTGATCATTTTACCCTCGTTCGAATGACTTTTATGAACGGTCATGCGCAAGCCGGCGCTTACGGATGCGTGCGATGGACGAAGAAGTGAGTTGAAGCCGTTAGATAGCCTATGGAATAAATCCTATATCGGCGGTTCGTGAGGCAGGTCGCGAGGATGCCCCCACGGGAGAGTCAGCCGCAGCGAAGTTGTCATTCTCCTCTTCGCCTTGGTAGCCCTCGGTCGTGTGAAGCCGTGTTGCAAAATAAGGAACGCTTTGTGGAACTTGAGGACCTCAGAATATTTGTCGAAGTTGCTGATGCGGGCGGAGTATCGTCTGCAGCGCTGCGACTGGGCATCTCCAAGTCGATGGTCAGCCGGCGGATCACCAGGCTTGAGGCGGAACTCGGCGCACAGCTATTTGCAAGGACGACCCGTGGCATAGCGCTCACGGAAGCAGGTTTTACATTCAGAGATTACGCAGCACGGGTTTCTGCTGACTTCGATGTGGTGCGCGAAACGATCCTGCCCGCCGGTGAGCTTCGAGGCCGCATGCGCGTGGCCGCGCCCCTGTCATTTGGTCCGACCTATTTTGCTCCCGTCCTCTCCCAGATGGCTAGCCGACACCCGCAACTGCAAATCCTTTCTTCCTATACTGACCGCTTCGTAGATCTCGTGGGAGAGGGTTTTGATTGCGCAATCCGGCTGGGGCATCTGCCGGACTCGAACCTCGTCGCAAGACGTATCGGACCGATCTTTGGCAAGCTGGTTGCAAGTCCTGCCTACATCGAGGCTCACGGCGCCCCCGAAACACCGGACGAGATTGTCAATCACCAAGTCGTTATGCGGGACGCCGAGAAGTGGCAATTCATGGATGGCGACGAGATTGTCACGGTGCGTCCCCAGGGACGCTTCATAGCTGATAACGCAATGTCCCTCGTAGCGGCCGCTCTGGATGGAGTTGGGATCGCCTATCTGCCAGAACCGCTTGTCGCGGACCATATTCGTGCAGGTGCACTGGTGCCAATCATGACGCGTCATCCAATTCCGCCAGCCGGCATCTTCGTCGTGAGGCCGCCCGGCCAGTATCCCTCTCGAAAAGTGCGAACCCTCACTGAGATGCTTATCGAACGATTTGGAACTCGTTAGTCACAGCGTGCGCCGCGTCCGCCTTTATGGTCTCCGCGCCACGGAGAAAAGCTGGCCTGGTCAGCACTGCGCCGCGAATGTTGAAAAATGCGGCATCCGCGATCTCAGCAGCCTATCCAATGCGCGGAAGCACCAACAGCGGACGGCAGCAGATCAACGAGCGCTTCTGGCTATGATCCCCATCACGAGCTCTTTGTATTTGTCCGTCCGGTAGATTCCCTGCACCCGGCAGCCGCGCATGATTTCATAGTTTTCGCGGTTATCCGGGTTCGATCGCATGAGCGCAACAATCACGTCGTTCGGCCCCCTCCACTGGTCCGCAAGCCCGCTTCGTGTCCAATTGAAAGACAATGGACCCTGTTGAACGCTCCCCTTCAGGGTCTCCAGTATTTCGAGGGTCACCCGCGCCTCATGGCCCGGTTCCAAAACTTCGTAGTCCCGGAAATTGCCCCGAACGATCACGTCAGCGTCGAACAGCTCAGAAAAAAATGGTCGAGGTACTGCGCACGCGTGAGCGCTCGTCGCTGCGACGAAAACGGAAATCAGGGCGCAGACTGCCGGAAGCATAAATTTCATCCCATCCCTCCGACCGTAGCGAACAGGCTCACCGCCTCTGCAATCGTAGGTGAGCCTGTTTATGACCGCAACCGGTCGAGCGGAAGGAGACTCAACCCTACTTCGCGACGATATTATTGAGAAAGCCACATAAGCCCAGCTCTGCCAGCGACTTTAGTTCTTGATCACATTGATGTTGACGGTGACGTCCTTGATGGTCCCCTCCCCGTAGGACACCCTCACCTTGTACATGTCACGTCCAGAATAGCCGCTGTTGGATGTATAGTATTCCGACACGCCGAGAGATTTCCTGGAATTGCATTTATTGCGGACGCCATCTCTGTAATTCGAATAAATATTCTCTTTGACGAATTCAACCGAACCATGCGCCGGGCCTTCCACCAATATTATATTGGCTATAGTTGCAGCCGTGCAGTCTTCATTCAGATTGTAGGACTGACCCATCTTTGTCCGCTCTCCACTCAGAGCCCGGCTGTGATCCTCGGAAATAGCGACACCGTCTTGAGTGGTGACACATCCAGACAGACCGAAAATGATGGAAAGGACAGAAATCGAAATAGAGTTTTCTTTCAAAAATCGCGAAGCCTGCATTTTGTTTTTCATCTCTTGGTTTTATTAATAGCGCCATTCAGCCTATCCAGCAGCTCATTGCAATAGTACGTGCCTGCGGCCGCCACCGCCTTCATGATCTTTCACCGCGGAAGCAGCCTGCCAGCAAAGCCCGATGGTACAGCGCCCATGCTCGATTTTAATCCGCTCTATTCGACGCCGCAGGTTGCGGATATCGAACAGTTCATCCATCAGCATTTTCCGCTTGCCGGGCCGGTTTCCTGCCGGTTGCTTCAACGCGGCTTGAACGATGTGTATCTGGCCCTCGGGAGCAACAGCGAGCGTTACGTGTTCCGGCTTTCCCATCGCCGGGCGCGCGGCCCAGCCGACGTCAAGACCGAAGCGGCTTTCCTGGCGCATCTCTCGCAAGCGGGCGTTCCCGTCGCCGCGCCGATCCCGACCCGCGAGGGCAGCTTGTTCCTTGAGGGGCATGCGCCGGAGGGCGTGCGTCAGGCCGTGCTCTTCCCGGCGATAGACGGCCGCAGGCCGGATACGGCGGATGCCGGCGATGCGCGGGCCAACGGGACGACTCTTGCGCTGATGCACAACGCCGCCGAGACATTCCAGCCGGACGGATCCCTCTATCGGCTCGACCTCGAACACTTGCTGCATCGGCCGCTCGCGCGAATAGTCGATAGCGGCGTCGTGGAAGACGCCGAGGTCCGCAGCGATCTTGAAGACATCGCGGCGCGGACCGCACAGGCGATCGAAGCCTTCGCCGATCTGACATGCACTTATTGCCATGGTGACTGTCACGGCTCCAATGCGCGGATCAACGACGCCGGCGAAGCCGTCTTTTTCGACTTCGATGACGGCGGTCCGGGATACCTCGCTTACGACTTGTCGGTGTTCCTGTGGGCGCAAATATCCTTCGGCCGGAGGTCGACCGAAATGTGGGACGCCTTCGTCGATGCCTATCGGGCGGTCCGGCCGATAAGACCAGACGACTTCGAAGCCGCCCACCGCTTTGTGATCGTCCGCCACATCTGGCTGATGGGCGAATACGCCAGCCGGGCCCAGGAATGGGGAAGCGAGACTGTCGGCTGGATTGCCAGGCAGGCGAATTTCCTCAAGACGTGGGAGACCGAGCGATGTGTCGACCGCCTGTTTTGAATTCAGTTCTGCTCGTCCCGGAGGATCGGAGGAGCAGACCCGGAGCTGGGCGATCACTTCGACCTTCGCCCACTCCTGGTGCAGGTACATTGCTTTGACGCGACGACCCGTGCGCCAACACGAGCCGTGAGAGCGCCTGGCCTAATATTCGCGTTGCGATGCAGCCCGCGTCACAGCCGCGTCCTCAATGACGTTGGTCGCGGATCAGTGTTATCTTTTGATCCCTCCATTCAAGCAGCATGAAGTAAGCAGGGGCAGCGGACGGCGCAGCCGAGACCAGCAATATTTCCCTGCCCTCCAGACAAGCCGGTTCGATCCAGACCCGCGGATAGTCCGCATAATAGGAAAAGAACCGGCCAACGTTCGCCGCACCGGAGACCTGCGGGCGCCGTGCCTGACGAAGCCGAACATCCTCGGCAAGCAGGCTGCGCAGGGCCGTCCAATCCCTCGCATTGAAGAGCGCTGCGAAATTCAGAACCTCGGCACTTGGGGGCTGCGGAACTTCGGACTCTCTCTCGGAGATGGATCGCAATCCTGCCCGACCACGTGAGAGATGGGCTTTGACAGCATCGATACTCAGGCCCAATAGCGCGGCGATGTCTGCGATCGGCTCTCCCAGCACATCCCTGAGGATCACCGCGCTACGCTGCGGCACCGGCAATTTGGCAAAGTGAGCTAAGGCAATCCGCACAGTGTCCTGCCTTATCAGTGCATCCTCCGGATCAACAGCACCGACATCCGCCAGATCAAAGGCCGTCTCCAGCGGCTCCGACCGGCGGGTACTTCGCTGGCGCAGCGCATCAATGGCGCGATTATGAACAATGCGAAACAGCCAGGGTCGCAGCGGCGTGCCGGACGAGATCGAGCCGACCATCGCGAACGCACTGACCAACGCGTCCTGTATCACGTCCTCGCCGTCGATCACCGAGCCGACCAATCGGGCGGCATAGCGATGCAGTTCCGGGCGAACTGCATCCGCCTCCTTGGCCAGCGCCGCGTAGAGTGTGTTCTTCGCTTCTGCTTCGAGGGCAGCTTCATCCATCATTCGATGACCGTCACGCCTGTATCTCCACGCACGGCGTAGATCATAGCCTCTTCCAGCGCCGTCTTGCCGATCAGTTCGGCTACCGTATCGCCAAAGCCACGCGGTGTCATGTCCGGCCAGGTAGCGGCCTGTTCGGCGAATGTCCGGCCCGCCGCCGCAGCATAGGCGGACATTCCGGCGTTGCCCACGCCGGTTCCTGCAAACATCTGCCGGGGAACAATAACCCGGAAACGCAGGCCCAGGCCGAGCTGGGTCGACAAGCCCTCAGCATATTTTGCAATGAACCACTGCGCCCGTTTTGCTCCTGCATAGCCTCCCGATAGCGGCGAGCCCTGCACCGCGGCTCCGCTGGAAACGAGAACGACCAGCCCGCCCGGCGCCATCGGCAAGGTCAAAGCGGCCTGGACCCAATGCAGGGCGGCCTTCACGTCGACGTTCCAGTTGGTCGTGAACGCCTCCCAGCCAACACGGTCGATCCGTTCCATGGGCGGTTCCGCGCCGGCGTTCATGATGACGACATCAGGTCGTGTTTCTGACATGATCCTCTTCGCGGCGTCGGCGCTGGTCGCGTCAGCAGACACAGTCGTGACGGCGAGTTGCTCCCCCAGCGCTCGCAACGCCGTCGCGTCGCGAGCCACGACGGTCACTTTAGCTGCGCGCGCGACAAACGCCTCGGCCATTCCGAAGCCCAACCCGCGGCTACCACCGACGACAACTATTCGTTTTCCATCCAAATCCATGTTCTTTTCCTCATTCGATCCAAACCGCGCAAAGGCAGTCGCAACAAGGACGTTCGAATGAGCTGACAAGAGTCACTATTTTCGCGCTCGTCATTGAGTTAGTTGTGTCGCCAAACCTTTACCGCTGAGATCAGCAGGATTGCCGCCAGGGCTGGCAGGAGGAAGGCGTTAGGCACTATGCCAAGCAAGAGGCCGCCGGCAAAGGTACCGACGATTGAGCCCCCCGCCATGACCAGCAGGAAGGTCTTGTTGCGGCCAAGGACCGAAAAACTCTGGTCGCGGCTGTAGCGGGTGAACCCGACCAGCATGGTGGGCAGGCTTACGGCGAGGGAGAGGCTTCCGGCCAGTTTGATATCCGCCCCGAAAAGCAGGACCAGCGTCGGGATCAACAGCTCTCCGCCCGCCACACCGAGCAGGGATGCCACGATCCCGATGATGAAGCCCGCCACCACGCCTGCGATCATCTGGGCAACGCCGGTCAGAAGCGCCTGGTCGGCTGCCGCGTCGTGGCCAAGGATCAGGACGACGGCGATCGCGATCAGGATGGCGGCAATCACCTTGTAGAGGGTTTCCGACTTCAGGCGGGTTGCCCATCCCGCGCCAAACCAGGCGCCGAGCAGGCTCCCAGCGAGCAGGTTGACGACGATCGGCCAGTTCTCGGCGATCGTGCTGAAAGGCACTGTCGCAGTACGGAACGGGAGCGCGGTGGCAACAACGACAAGGCTCATGGCCTTGTTGAGGATGACCGCCTCAAGAGCCGCAAAATTGAACAATCCGATCAGTAGAGGCAACCGGAATTCCGCGCCTCCAAGACCAATCAACCCACCGAGCGCACCGATAATTCCTCCGCCTGCAAAGGCGACGGGGAGATTTTGAGACTTAGGTTGCGAGGCGGGCAAATCCTGAGGCATCGATATAGTCCGGTGAAGATATCGCTATCCCTAACGAACATAATCGAATTCACCAAGATAAGGCCGGCTGCATCTCTCGTGATTGGTTTTACATCTGTCTGGCTCACTCCGAACATTCTCGAAATGTCGGCGTCCGTTCCCAACGAAAACCGAGCCTCGGCATCATCAGGCGAAGCGGGTCTCAATCGCACGCCAGCACCTTTCAGAGAAATCATAGATGCCGTCCAACTTCAAAAACGATCAGTTTGGCCAGTCTAAGCAAAACTCGTCCCGGGGCAATGATCGCTTGGAGCGCGAAGCAGAAGCTCGCAACGGCTGCACTCGGCCCAAAGCTGCCATAACGTTGGTGCTATTTTCCGCGCAAAGCGAAGTTGAACCACACGGTAAAGAGACGGGAAAACTCGGCGAACAGCAGAAGTATAAGGCAACCTCCCCACCGCGGCTCTCCAAAAATCACCATGCTTATGAGCGCCACCAGAAAGTAGGCCGCTGCAAAGATTGAAATGTACCTTAATAGCGCCACCTGTATCCTCCTTCCGCTATCCGCTTATTTAATCATCCCACCTCAAAATACAACCTCAGGCCGCAATGGATTCACATAACCGCAATCGGCTCAAACCTGTCGCAATTGGTCCATTCCTTGAGCGATGGCTGTCCGACTATCAGGCTTGGACTTGCGAGCGCAGCCAGTCCTGAAGCTTTTCGACCGCTTGCGACTTCCGATATCGCGGCTTCACCAGATAAAAGTGCGAGCGCGTTTTGAGGGCGCCGTCGAAGACCTGCCTCAGCCGGCCCGCCTCGATGTCGGTCGAGACGAAAGCGCGGGTTGCCGTGGCGATGCCCTGTCCGGCGATTGCAGCTTCGATCGCGTGCGATGTCTGCGAGAAGCTGATGCCCCGAAACAGCGTGGCATCGCCGCCGCCGAGGAAGCGATCGATATATTCGGGCCAGGAATTATGGGCATCGTGAAGGAGCGTGTAGTGCGAGAGCTCTTCTGCATTCTTGGGCTCGGCTCCCTCGGCGACGAGGCTTGGATTGCAGATGGCAATGATCTCCTGCTCGAACAGCAGTTCGGCGGCGAGGCCGGGACCGAAGGGAGGGCTGCCGTATCGGACGGCGAGATCGACGCCGTCTGCCTGGAAGCTGGAAATGCGGTCCGTCGCCAGGATGTGGAGATCGAGATCGGGATGCATCGAGGTGAAGTCCGGAAGACGCGGGATCAGCCATCTCGAGGCGAAGGTCGGCGTCGTGCTGACCACCAGTTTGACCGGCTGAGGTTTCAGGTTTGCCGTCGCGTTTGCGAGCAGTTCGAAGGCGCGCCTGACATCGGCGACGTAGCTTCTCCCCTCGCCCGTCAGCGCCAATGACTTCGGCAGGCGCTCGAACAATGTCACCCCGAGTTCCGCCTCAAGCCCTCGCACGTGCTGGGCGACGGCTCCCTGGGTGACGCCGAGCTCTTCGGCCGCGAGCCGGAAGTTCAGATGACGCGCCGCCACGTCGAAGGCCTTGAGGCCGTTGAGGGAGGGAAGATTGCCGATCAGCATGGACATTCGATAGTTTTTCTACTGGGATATTTCACGAAAACTGGTTCGCTCTCGCTTTGAGCCCATGGTATCGGAGGGATCGACGCCCGGCAATGGGTGCAAACCGAGTAGGGAGAGCGACGATGGCAGTAGAAAAGGTAGCGATCATCACGGCTGGCGGCAGTGGCATGGGTGCGGAAGCCGCCAAGCGGCTGGCGGCCGATGGCTTCAAGATCGCCATCCTGTCCTCGTCAGGCAAGGGCGAGGCGCTTGCCACCGAACTCGGCGGCATCGGCGTCACCGGCTCGAACCAGTCGAACGACGACCTCAAGCGCCTGGTCGACGCATGCATGGAAAAGTGGGGCCGTGTCGACGTCCTCGTCAACAGCGCAGGTCACGGTCCCCGTGCGCCGATCACCGAGGTCACCGACGAACAGTGGCATGCGGGCATGGACATTTATTTCATGAACGTGGTCCGTCCCGTGCGGCTGGTCACGCCGATCATGCAGGCGCAGAAGTCGGGCGCAATCGTCAATATCTCCACTGCTTGGGTGTCCGAACCGTCGGCGATGTTCCCGACCTCGGCCGTCTTCCGCGCCGGGCTTGCCGCCTACACCAAGATTTATGCCGATACCTATGCGGGCGACGGCATCCGCATCAACAATGTGCTGCCAGGCTGGATCGACAGCCTGCCGGCGACGGAGGAGCGCCGCGACAGCGTGCCGATGAAGCGCTACGGCACCAGCGCCGAGGTGGCGGCGACAATTTCCTTCCTGGTTTCTGAAGGGGCAGGCTATATTACCGGCCAGAGCCTCAGGATCGACGGCGGCCTTACCCGGTCCGTCTGACAGGATCGCTCTCAATACCAAGGAGAACAGCGATGTGCTTCAACTGGAACGTCAAGGCCGGCGAGATAAAGAAGGCTGAGGCGGAGGCGACACAGTGACCCTCGCCGAGGTGCATCGGCCTGGGCCGAGCTGGAAGCTGCCGCCGCCGATCCGCAGTCGGCCTTCCGCTACCTGAACCTCTGTTCGGTCGACGCCGGCGGCCGGCCGCAAACCCGCATGGTGGTGCTGAGGCGCGTGGATGTGGCGCGACGCCTGCTGGAAATCCATACGGATGTCAGAAGCCCGAAATGGCAGGAAATATCGGCCAACCCTTTGGTCACCATCCTCGGCTATGGCCCGCAACCGAAACTGTAGCTTCGCCTGCAGGGATCGGCCGAACTCAATGGCCCGGCAAGCGAATGCGCGACTGAAGCCTGGAGCCTGCTGCCGCGATCGACGCGCAGCACCTATATGGGCGGGCCGCCGGGCGACGCAATCGGCGAACGGCCGGCAAGCGAGAGTACGGCCGCAGACGCCGATGGACAGGCCTTCTTCGGGGTGCTGCTATTCCGAGCCGAGACGCTGGACTGGTTCCAGCTGCGCCACGCCGACAACCGGCGCGCAGTCTTTGCCTACGACCATCTGGGCGCGCTGACCTCCTCCCGCTGGGTCAATCCCTGAACGCCAGACGACGTCGAAGCCGCCCATCGGTTCGCATCGTCCGCCAATCTGGCTGATCGGCCAGTATGCCAGCCGGACCCAGAAATGGGGAAGCGAGACGGTCGGCTGGATTGCAAGGCAGGCGAATTTCCTCAGGACGTGGGAGACCGAGCGATGTGTCGACCGCCTGTTCTGAAGCACGTCTGACGCGCGGCTTAGCCGCTCAGCCTTCAAGCCGAACATGATGCTCCAGCCATGCGACAGCGAAGCTGCAGATCGCGGCCGCGTCGACCAGGACCGATCCTGCGTCTCCGACCAGGCCCTGCGCACCCTGCCCGCTTGCCAGAAACGCCCGCACGATCACGCCGAAATAATCGTCGTCAAGGCCTGGCACGACCGGGTCGCTTGTGTCGAACTGTTCCAGCATGCGCCACACCACGCCGGCCGATGTGGCTAAGGGCGCCTCGTAGCGGCGCAGGCGCTTGTTCGGAATTCGCGCCAGGTGTTCTGCATGGTGGAGCAGGGTCATGGTGTCGAGCGGAGCTCCGGCCATCAGAACCTTGCCGCCAGCCGCCACCAGCTTGGCGAGCGGCGATGTCTCTCCATAGCCGTAATCGAGCGGGTGGTCGGCGGTGAGCCAATCCGCGCGCGCGCCGATCGCCGCGACCGAGGCGCCCGGATTGCCGCTGCGTCTTGCCCCCGGTGTCGTCCGAACAAATTCGGCGAGCACGCCATTGTCGCGGGCAGCGCGGGAAACAGCCGGATCGAAGGGCGCGATATGGGCGCGCCATTCCGGCGGGACGCGGCCATTTTCATCCAGCAACGCATCATAAGCACCGTTCCAGTCGGTATAGGCGACGATGGTGCCGGTGGGGCCTACGGCGTCGCGAAGCGCTTCGATCAGTACATCAGGCCCGTTGAGCAGCCGCCCCACCCGCTTCATCGCGGCGTGGACCATGACAATGTCGCCGCGCGAATGCCGAGACTGTCCAGGTCCCTGGCAAGCGAGAGGCGGGTGTGAATGCGCGAAACGATCATCGGCAGACGATCCTTGGGTCGCGTGCCGGAGTCAAGCGGTCGGAGACCGTGCTCTGATGCTCACCTTCAGCCGACGATCGCGGCGGTGGGCCTCGCAGAGCTCATGCCACGTCCGTCAACGGGCTGGAGGCTACGCACATCTTATTCTGGTGGTCTCGCGTCACGTATAGTCGCGGAGCGTGTGTCACGCTGATTTCACGCGATTTCGATGGTGGATTTTACTAGATTTCTTCACGACTTCGCCGGCACGATTTGGCGGGACGCGTTGTCTTCTGGATCGCGTTTCGGACAGCGCCGGCGCCGAAGTGACAAAGAGTTTTCGTGCCGATCAAGCATTGCCCCTCCAGGGTGGGCGGCGGTCGGTTGTTTTCATTTGGTCATGCTGCAGTGCAGGAGGCAGCTGAAGATGCAATTTCTGGTCCATTCAAAGACGATCGCCGAACTTGAGTATGACAGCGAGACCTGCGTCTTGCGGGTGCTCTACAAAGACGGACGAGTGAGCTCTGTTCCTGATGTCGCTCCCACGCTGGTGATGAAGATCGTCGCGCGGGTTCCCGTCGAAAAATCTCCTTATCTCATGCAGACCGCGATCTGAGACTTCTGCGAAAGGCACAACGCGTCGGAATGGGCGGGGAGCGGCGTTCTGAAGTTCAGGGCGAGTTTGAGGCGGCGGAGACATGGCGCCCATCCGCAATGAGTCGCCACCCTGTTGGAAGGTCGCCATCGCCCGCTTCTGCCGGCGCCGGGGCAGCTAGTAAAGTGTCCTTCGGTAGGCTTGCTCCAGGTCTTCGTCCATCTTTCGCATTTCATCCCCATCCTTCGGCGCCCCTGTCGTCTCATCCAGAATGATCTTTATCAGCGAGGGCATCTCCGTGCGGTCCTGGAAATGATCCGGGCTCCACAGGTGGGACCGTCTGAACGCCTTGGCGCAATGCATGAAGACTTCGCTGACGTTGACGATGATGGCGAGTTTCGGGAGACGATCGGCGACGCTCATGCTCGTCAACAGCTGAGGATCATTGGTCAGACTTGCCCGCCCGTTGACGCGCAACGTGTCGTCGAAACCGGGGACAAGAAACAAGAGCCCGACATTCGGGTTGGCGATGATGTTGCTTAAGGTATCAAGACGATTGTTGCCGGGTCGATCCGGGATTGCCAGGGTGCGCTCGTCAAGAACCTTGACGAACCCCGGAGGGTCGCCGCGAGGACTGACGTCGGCCTTTCCCTCCGAACTCTGCGTGCCGATGCAGAAGAATGGCGAGCGCCGAACGAATTCCTGCGCGTGCTCGCCAAGCGAATTCTGACACTTCACGATTGCCAGAGCGTGGGTCGGCTCGAACAGCGCCCGAAGCGACTGCTCATCGGCGATGGCAAAATCTGGATTGAGTTGTAAACCCGTCATGATCCCCTCCCGGAATCCCATTGAACCCTATCCTCGCAGCGCTCGTCCCGTCCGTGAGGCATGCGCATGATGTACGTACCTCAGAGGTATACATGAGTTGCTATCCGGGATCAATGCTCCGGCGACAGCATTACACTGCGGACCGGCGCAGCCGCGACGCCATCGCGCGTGCAATCTCCGCAGGGGCTTCGTCAGGAATGCCGAAGACGGAGCTGACGTTGATCTCGCAGAGGACGTAGGTGTCGTTGCCTGAAGCGTCTGGTGGCCCGTAAAGGAAATCGGCGTCCCAGATGATCGGCAACGACGCCGCTTCGATCCCAAGCGTCGACATCATTTCCGGCGTCCACTCGCTTTCCATTCTTGCCCTCAAAGTATGAAACGCTTCCGCGGATGCTGGATGCATGATCCGTGGACCGGGCTGAAGTGGCTCCCGACCAGATCCCGACGGTGGCGTCACCAGTGCCTTGACCAACTGTTGTCCGAAGCCCACGACCCTGCTTCCAGACATGTAGCAGCGGATCATGCCCTCGGGCAGACGGGACTGAAACGGCTGATCGATGACGCAGCCACCCTCGGTGAAGTAGCTCTCGCAGCGGGACATGAAGTCGGAGGGGTCGATCGTTTCAGGGACACTGCCTGATTTCGCTTCCAGCACACTGATCGAGGTCGCACCGCCGGCGGGCGTACAAGCGAGTTCGACCTTCCAGATACCTTGCCCGCCGTTGCCGCGGTTCTGCTTCAGCACGCGCGGCCCGGCGGCTAGAAACGTTGGAACGAACGCCTGGCGGAGGTCCGCGCCGGTGCGATAGAGACGTGTGTCGACGCCCCAGCCCATATGCCTGGTCTCGTATAGCACCTCCTTGACGCCCATCTTGAGGATCACGTCCGGATGCGCACTTACAAATCGACCGGCTTCCGCCACCTGTCGCAGAAGCGGATCGAGAATCT
>NZ_VSZV01000185.1:0-11263 GCF_008919455.1 Rhizobium sp. PEPV16 | reverse complement strand
CCTACCCCTGAAGAATATGCCGCCGCCCCCTGGTGGGAGCGGATGGTGTTCGACGGCGGCGAGAAGATCGTTCGCTCCGGCCGCGGCGAGGTGCAGCCCTCCGGCTATCCGAACCGCTTCATGAACTCGCTGATCGTCGCCATCACGTCCACGGTGCTGGCTGTCGGCATGGGGACATTCACGGCCTACGGCTTCTCGCGCTTCAAAGTGAAGGGGGAGGCAGACCTTCTCTTCTTCATCCTGTCGACGCGCATGCTGCCGCCCGTCGTCGTGGCGATCCCGATGTTCCTCATGTACCGCGTCGTCGGCCTCAACGACACGCATTGGGGTCTCATCATTCTCTACACTGCCTTCAACCTTTCCTTCTCCGTTTGGCTGATGAAGGGCTTCATCGACGAGATCCCGAAGGAATACGAGGAGGCCGCGCTCGTCGACGGGTACACGCGGATGGAGGCCTTTTTCAAGATCGTCATCCCGGAAGCGGCCACCGGCATCGCCGCAACCGCGGTCTTCTGCTTCATCACGGCCTGGAATGAATATGCATTTGCGCTGATCATGACGAACCGGCGCGCGCAAACGGCTCCACCCTTCATTCCGAGCCAGGTCGGCTCAGGCCTGCCGGATTGGACGGTGATTGCCGCCGGCACATTCCTGTTCCTGCTACCGGTCGCCATCTTCACCTTCCTGCTCAGGAACCATCTCCTGCGCGGCATGAGCTTCGGAGCGATCCGCAAATGACCTTTCGCGCCTTCAACCAGAAATATCTCGAACCCGGTTCGCAGTATCTCATGATCTTGGGCATCGTCGCGCTCTGCCAGCCCTGGAACCTGTTTCTGCACCGCTACGGCATGACGATGACGCTCGTCGGACTGATCGCCTTCATGGTGGCGACCAAAATCCCCCGCGACGCGCAACCAGACGAAGGCAACCATTCATGACGCAGATCGAACTTCGCGGGATTCAGAAATATTTCGGTGCCGTCCAGGTCATCAAAGACCTTAATCTCGCCATCGCCGACAATGAATTCATCGTGTTGCTTGGACAATCGGGCTGCGGAAAGACGACGACATTGCGCGCCGTCGCGGGGCTGGAGACGATCGACGAAGGCGACATTCTGATCGACGGGCAGCCGGTGCAGCATATCAAGGCATCCGACAGGGATATCGCCATGGTATTCCAATCCTTCTCGCTTTATCCGCACATGACGGTCTACGAGAACATCGCCTTCCCGCTCCGCGCGACCCGGATGAGCCGTGCCGATGTCGATGCGTCGGTCCGCGAGATCGCCGGTGTGCTGCGCATCACCGGTCTGCTGGCCCGCAAGCCTTCGGCGCTGTCAGGCGGCGACATGCAGCGGGTCGCGATCGGCCGGGCGCTGGTGCGACGGCCAAAGGCCATGCTGATGGACGAGCCGATCGGTGCGCTCGACGCGAAGCTGCGCGAAGAGATGCGGGCGGAAATCAAGCGTTTGCATATCAAGCAGGGTTCAACCACCATCTACGTGACGCATGACCAGGTGGAGGCCATGTCGCTCGCCGACCGCATCGTCATCATGCACGAGGGCATCCTCCAGCAGGTCGGCACGCCGGAAGAGGTTTACGCGCAACCCGCCAACAAGTTCGTCGCCCAGTTCGTCGGAAGCCCGGTCATGAACATGGCGCCGGCGATCATCAGCGCAACGGGCAGCCATACCAGCGTGCAGGTCGGCGACGAGACGACGGGCTTTGAGTTCCCCGCCGTGCTGGCTAATCGCCTCTCCGACGCAAGGGCCGAGAACGGCAAGCTGACACTCGGGGTCCGGCCTGAGGGCGTGCTCGTTTCACGGGAGGCCCGCGAGGGCTTCATGCCGGTCGAAGCGCATATCATCGAGCCTCTCGGCTCGCACGACATCGTGGACCTGAAGGTCGGTCACCAGATGATCAGGGCACGCACCAAGAGCGGTTTCGTGCCTGGTCCCGGCGAAGCCGTCTGGGCACGCATCGACCCTGCCCAGGCACATTTCTTCAACACCGCGACCGGCTCGTCGCTGGGGATCAGACTCTGATGGCGCATATCGAACTCAAGGGCATCACCAAGACCTTCGGCAACCACACGGCGCTGAAAAACCTGAACATCGACATTGCTGACGGCGAGTTCTTCGTGCTGCTCGGGCAGACCGGCGCCGGCAAGACGACGACGCTGCGCCTGATCGCCGGTCTCGAGAAGCCGACCGCAGGCCAGATCTTCATCGACGGGCAGGACGTCGCCGACTGGGGTGCCGCCGAGCGCGATGTGGCCCTGGTGCTCCAGCAATACTCGCTTTACCCGCGCTATACGGTGCGGGAGAACCTGGAATTTCCATTGAAATCCCGTATCCGTCGCGTTGAACCCGGAGAAATCAAGGAGCGCGTCGACCGCGTTGCGAAGACACTACGCATCGAGCATCTGCTTGACCGCAAGACGGACCGGCTGTCGGGAGGCGAGATGCAGCGCGTATCGATCGGCCGAGCCATCGTGCGCAAACCGCGGGTCTTCTTGATGGACGAACCGCTTTCGGCGCTCGACGCGAAGCTTCGCGAAGCACTTCGCACCGAGCTGAAAAACCTGCAGATGAACCTCGGCGCGACCTTCCTCTTCGTCACTCATGACCAGATAGAGGCCATGTCGATGGGCGACAAGATCGGTGTCCTGAACAATGGTCAACTGGTGCAGACGGGTACGCCGCAGGAGATCTACCAAAACCCGGTCAACACCTTCGTCGCGCGCGCGGTCGGTTCGCCGCCGATGAACCTGATTGCCGGCACGCTTGCCGGCGGCGAGGCAGTGGCCAGCGAGGGCTATCGGCTGCCCCTCGGCAACGGACACGGGATCGCGACAGACGGTCGCCCGCTCACCTTCGGCATCCGTCCCGAGGACATTTTTCTCGACAGCGGCGCGCCCGGCGAAGCACGGGTTCACGACGTGGAAAACCATGGTGTCGAAAAGATCGTGACGCTGCGCACCGGCGAGAAGTTCCTCCACGCGACCGTGCCGACACAGACGGCGCTTCGGATCGAGGATGAGGTTCGCTTTTCGTGGAATCCGGAAAAAGTCGTGCTGTTTGACGCCGGAAGCGGTGTAAGCCTGCGGCACGCGGGCTGACCTGATCGGTCCGAAGGACGCCAGCGGTCTCGGCGGCACGGCAGGGCAGCGAGCATTTCGAGTTGTCGCGACGAGGCGCTATGCGGGAAAGCGCCGGCGGTAGTGTTCTACCACTTCGGGATTGCGCAAATTAACGGGCAAGTCGCCCTTGATGACGCGCAGGGCTTCGCTCGCCGCGCCTGTTCCCATGCGCATCATGCTCTCTTCCGTCAGACCAGCGAGATGCGGCGTGACGATGACGTTGTCAAAGCCGAAATATGGATGGTCGAGCGGCAGCGGCTGCGTTGCGAAGACGTCGAGCGCGGCTCCGCCGATCCGACCATCGCGCAGCGCCTCGACCAACGCCGCGTCATCGATCACCGGGCCGCGCGAGACGTTGACCAGAATGGCCGCGGGCTTCATGCGCCCGATGCGACCGGCATTGAGCAAGCCCGTCGTCTCCGGCGTCAGCGGGCAGCAGAGCACCACGATGTCGGCCGTCGCAACAAGCTCATCGATAGCCAGGAAACGCACGCCGTCCGGCACGTTTTCCGGCGACCGGCTCGTGGCGACCACCTCCAGACCGAAGCCGAACTTCGCGATCTTGAAAATCGCCTTGCCGACATTGCCCATACCGACGATGCCTATGGTGCGGCCGGCGAGGTCGACGGCCGTATCCGACTGAGCGCGGCCCGCCGCCCAGCCGTTCTGACGCAGTTCACGGTCCATCAGGCGGAAGCGCCGAAGCAGAGCCAGTGTCACGAGGAAGACGTGCTCGGCAACAGTCGAGGCATTGGCGCCCGGAACGTTGGCGACAAGCACGCCAGCGTGGGTCGCCGCATCCATCGGCACCATGTCGAGCCCGGCGCCATGGCGGATCGCCGCGCGAAGCGCCGGTGCATCCTCGAAGAAGGCCGGAGGGATCGGCGCACGTATGACGACGATGCCCGCGCCGCGGCCTTCTCGCAGCAACGTTTCGGGATCGGGCGCGGAAGCCACGCGCAGATCACCCGCAGCCTCAAGCATGGACCTGGCCGCAGGGTGCAGGGGATGTGTGGAAAAGATGAAGCTCATCGGCCCTCCCGCCGGTTGCGCCTATCCGGCGGCCGTCGCTGGACCGCCGATAAGACCCTTCCAATAGCTTTCCGCACCTTGAAGATGCGCGCTCATGAGCGCCTGGGCGAGATTGCCGTCTCGGGCAAGTAGCGCCTCGTAGATGCGGATATGTTCTTCATGCGAGCGCCGGCTGCGGGCGGCGTCGGCAAAATAGATCGGCAGGCGGTGCTCGCCCATGACGTAGTAGACGCTGCACACCCGATGGAAGACGCTATTCTTGGTGGCGCGGACGATCTCCAAATGGAAATCCCGGTCCTCGCGCGCCAGCCCCTCGCCGGCGGCAAGCTTCGCCTCTGACGCGGCGAGGATATCGCGCAAGTGCTGGTAATTCTCCGCTGTCGCCCGATCGCAGGCGAGCTCCGCGGCCTTGATCTCATGGATCTTGCGAAGCTCCACGGTCTCATAGATCAGGATGGGATCAAGCGGCACGCCGGCGCGGGCAAAAAGCGCCATTGCCTCCACGCTCGCCTCTGTGGTCGTCAGATAGATGCCCGACTTGGCCCGGCGCTCGACGATGCGCATTGCCTCCAGAATGGCCAGTGCCTCGCGAACCTGGCCCCGGCTGACGCCGAAATGCTCCGCAAGCTCTCGCTCCGAAGGCGTACGGCCGTTGCCGCTCGAGTTCGAGAAAAGATGGGCCGCGAGATCGGAGAGGAGGGAGTTTTCTTTCATCGTCACTGTCTTTGCGCGTGAGTCTCCAGGACCCGCTGATTGATCGTGAAGCCCAGGCCAGGCCTGTCCGGGATCTCTATCATACCGTCTTTCACCGACACAGTGTCCTCGACAAGATCATGGATCATCGGATTGGCGCCGAGCGAATATTCGATGATGAAGCTTGCCGGGGAAGCGGCGCACAAGTGCAGGCCGGAGAAGAAGCAGGGCGCGCCGGCCCAAAGATGTGGCGCGAAACGGAGGTTGAAGGCGCTGGCCAGCGAACTGATGCGCATCGCCTCCGTAATGCCGCCGCAGAAGGCGGGATCCGGCTGGAATATGTCGGCGGCCCGAAGCATGGCAAGATCTCGGAAGGCAAAACGCGTCGCCTCGCTCTCGCCCGCAGCGATCGGCACGTTCCCAGCCGCGCGCACCTCCGCCATGCCCGGCTTGTCATCGGCAATCACCGGCTCCTCGAACCAGGCGAGGTCGCAATCGGCAACCATCTGGATGAAGCGCTTCGCATCGGCAACAGTATACGTCCCGTGCGCATCGACCATCAGGTCGACGTTGGGCCCGACCGCTTTGCGCGCCGCCCGCACGCGCGATGCCGAGACATGCGGCGCACCATCCATCGCGCCGACGCGCATCTTGACTGACTTGAAACCGCCGGCCGCGATATAGGACCGGAGTTGATCGCCGATCCGCTCCGCACTCTCCCAACCACCCGAGGCATAGGCGGGCAACCTGTCGGCCTTGCGGCCACCCAGCAGCTTCCAGACCGGGACGCCGAGCGACTTGCCGAGAATGTCCCAGAGCGCTATGTCGACCGCGCTGATCGCCGCGACGGAAAGGCCGCGCCGCGCGATCTCCGGCATGGCGTGACCCGAACGCGCCGCCGTCTCGTGGCGTACGCCGTTGTAAAGCATCTCCCATATGGTGGAGATATCGGCAGGATCGCGGCCGATGAGCTTCGGCCCCACCTCGTGGTTGATCATGTGGACCAGCGTGCCGTAGGTGCCCGCACTGCCCGCGGCATTCTTACCCTCTCCCCAGCCCACGATGCCGTCGTCCGTTTCGATCCGCAGGATGGCGCTATCGAAGGTCGTCAGTCGGCCGAAGTCGCTGCGGTGCTGACGGCTGGCCTCGATGGGAATTTTAATCCACCAGGCCTCTACGGTCTTGATGCGCATGTCTCGGATCCCCTGCCCCGCACGGCCCGCGAGCCGCATGGCATGTGTCTTTCCGTTCGTTACTTGATCAGCGGCAGAATCGTCTCGGCAGTGATCCGCATCTGATCGTCGTAGAACTTCTCAGTGAGAAGGCTCGAGCCGTGGTCTTGGATGAATTTCAGCTGCTCCGGGGGTATGTCGACAGGGTTTCGCTCGACCATGTCTGGATATTTGGCGGCGGGCGTCCGGTCGACCGGAGCGACGAATTCGTTGGTGACGGCGCCGTCGTAACCAATCTCCTTCAGCGTGCCGATGATCTTTGGCCAGTCGAGATGGCCGAGGCCGGCGGCAAAACGATTGTTATCGGCGACGTGGAAATCGAACAGGCGCTTTCCCGCGAGCCGGATCGCTTCATACATGTCCTCCTCCTCGATGTTCAGGTGGAAGGCATCCAGGCACACCCCACATTCAGGGCTGACGGCATCGGCAAGCGCCAGCGCTTGGGCGGCGCGGTTGAAGAAATAGGTCTCGAAACGGTTGAGCGGCTCGACGGCAATGCGCACGCCCCTCTTCTGGGCATGGGCAAAACACTCCTTGGTGGCGTCCACCACCCATGTCCACTCTTCCTCCTCGGTGCCATCCGGCACCACCTTGCCGACGGTGGCCGGCACGAGGGTGACGATCTCGCCATCGAGTTCACTGACCATGGTGATGACGCTCTTGACATAGTCCACTGACCTGGCGCGCTGGCCTTCATCCCTGGCGGCAAGATTTCGTTCGCCGAGCGTCAGCGTAACGGCGCCCCAGCAGCGGATGCCATGCTCTTTCAGCAGCGCACGGGTCTCCTTGACGTCGTACTGTGCCGGTTCGCCGGATATCTCGATGCTCTCGTAGCCATATTTCTTGATGCGCTTCAGCGTGACGGCGAGCGGTTCGGCCCGCATCCAGTTATGTGTCGAAAGATGCATGAGGTCCTCCCAGACAGTTGCAGCACGTTCGACCGCCAATCGGGCGGCAAAAGGTCATGTTATGGTTGGCCACTCTCGCCACCTTCGGCAATCTGGTTAGGCCAATTCTCGTTATTTGAAAGCTCTAACTCAATTCTTAACCCTCTGCAAGACGGGCCAAAAGGGCGACATTTCTTCTGCCGATCGATATTTAATACTGCATTACCCGCTTTAGCGCGAATCCGGCACCCAAGCGTGCAATAAACTGGCTTGACCAGATTCGAAGATTTGGTATGACCAGATTTGGAAAAGCGATAGGACGTTGAAATCGTCGCGCAGTGGCCGCAGGGCCAAGTGGAGGGGAGATGAAGATCGGCATGTGCATGTTCCTCTGGACGACAAGTGTCGGCCGGAAACACGAGGCACTGTTACGCGATATCAAGGACACGGGGTTTGACGGCGTCGAGATCCCGATCTTTTCGGGCGCACCCGACGACTACCGGCGGCTGGGGGCGTTGCTCGACCGGATCGGCCTGGAACGGACCGCCGTTTCCGCCATGGGCGACCCTCAGATGAACCTGATCGCCCCCGACGCTGCGACCCGCAGGCGCGGCATCGACTACGTGAAATGGGCCATCGACTGCAGCGATGCGCTCGGCGCGACGATGCTGAGCGGGCCGCTGCATTCGACGCTCGGCAAATTTTCCGGAAGCGGGCCGAGCGCGGCGGAACTCAAGCACTCAATTTCCTCGCAACGCGCGGTCGGCGATCATGCAGCAAAGCACGGCGTCACGATCGGGCTTGAGGCGCTAAACCGCTTCGAATGTTACCTGTTCAACACGATGGACGACCTTGCGGCCCATATCGACGCGGTCGGACATCCGAATATCCGCGCCATGTACGACACCTTCCACAGCAATATCGAAGAGGCCGATCCCATCGGCGCCTTCACGCGAAACAGTGACCGCATCGTCCATGTCCACATTTCGGAGAACGATCGCGGCGTACCCGGGCGCGGCAACATTCCCTGGGCGGAGACGTTCAAGGCGCTACGCGCGAGCGGCTACGACGGGTGGCTGACAATCGAGGCCTTCGGTCGGGCGCTCAAGGAACTCGCCGCCGCCACAAAGGTCTGGCGCGACTTTTCCGAGACACCTGAAGCGGTCTATCGCGAAGGCTACCGCCATATCCGCAATGGATGGCACGCGGCGGCATGAATACCAACCGATTCTCGCCGCGGTCGATAGGGGAACCGCCGGCCTGAACGCTGCACTGGCGGGCACGCCTTACGCCTGAGCGATCACCTTCTGCCTGCTCTTATTGAGCAGCAGGTTCCCTTGCATATCGGAGGGATTTCCGAAGGCGTCCACTCAGGAGACATCCCCTCAGGAGACCAGGGACATCGGCGGGCGGGCGGCGGGCGATGCCTTGCGGATATCGGCGGTCTGAAAATGGGAGATTCTTTCGTTCAACACTTCCACCTGATGCCGGAGCCGATGAATCTCCGCGGTGTTCTCCTCCACCATGGCGGCATTGTGCTGGGTGATGTGCTCGACATCGCGAACGGCATTGTTGACCTCGTCGATCCCCTTGTATTGCGTGGTGGTCGAAGACGAGATGACTTGCACCAGTCCATTGATCGAGGTGAAATGTTCCATGATGGATGAAAGCGCCTGGCCGGTCTCTTCGACGAGCCGGACGCCTGCGCCGACCTGCGATGCGCTGGTGGAAATCAGACCCTTGATCTCGCGGGCGGCCGTCGCGCAACGCTGCGCAAGCTCACGCACCTCCTGCGCAACGACGGCAAAACCTCTGCCCGCCTCTCCTGCACGGGCCGCTTCCACACCCGCGTTGAGCGCGAGGAGATTGGTCTGGAAGGCAATCTCGTCGATCACGCCGATGATGCTGGTGACTTTTTCGGATGACCGGTTGATAGCGCCCATGGCGTCGATCGCCTTGGCGACAACGGCCGCAGAATGCTCCGCCTGGCGGTGCGCCTCGGCGACTGAAAGCGACGTCTGGCGGGCGTTTTCGGCCGTCGTTCGCACGCTGGCGGTGAGTTCGCCCAGCACCCGCGAACTCTCCTCGAGGGACGCTGCCTGCTGTTCCGTGCGGCGGGCCAGATCGTCGGCGGCGCCGGAAAGGTTGGTGCTGCCCTCGGCGATCTCGTAGGTCGTGTTGCGCACCTCGGCGAGTGTCAGGCGCAGCGCATCGATGGCGTGGTTGTAGGTTCGGGCCATGGCGACGTAATCGGCGGCCAGATCCTCGCTCATCACGGCTGCAAGATTGCCATCGGCAAGTTTGCCGAGCATATCAGACAGAGCGGACAGAGCCTCGCTCTGTTCGGCCTCGATGCGCGCCTGCTCAGCGGCGCGGCGGGCCTGCTCCAGTTCGTCTCGCGCCCTGTTTGCTTCGGCAAGCTCTTCCAGCCTGGTCTTCTCAAGCGCATGATCGCGAAAGACGGTGACGGACCGGATCATGTCGCCGATCTCGTCGCCGCGCTTGCCGTCGCCGATCGGAACGTTCAGATCGCCGTCGGCCAGTCGCATCATCGTCTGGGTGATCCGCTTCAGCGGTCCGCGCAGGGTTTCGATCAGCATGAGGCCACCGATGATCGCAAGTACGGTGCCTGCAATCATCGCCGACAGCGACATCGTCGCCGAGCGCTGGCTGATTTCCTTGCCGCTCTCCTGCGCCGTACTGACGAACTGCTCGAGTGTATGACTTGCCGCCGCCACCAGCTCCGTCGCAGCCTGCTTGTTGGCCTGCCAGCGATCGGCGATCGATATCAGAAGCGACGTGTGCTTTTCGATTGCGGCAAGCGATGGCTCGATTTTCTTGGCAAGATCCTGCAAAGCGGCGTTTCGCCCGCTCAAGGGTACAAGCTTTGCAGCGTTCTCGCGCAGTGCCTTGAGATCCGCAAGAACCGCATCCCTTGCCTCGGCATCGACTCGCCTGTTCAATTCGCTCAAGTGCAAGCGCAGGTCGTCAATGGATTTGAAAGCGGCATTGACGATCGCCACCATCGAGCGAAGTGTCGATATACTCGCATCCATGCCGGCAAAGCGCTCGATTGCCGTGTCCGCGTTGGCAGCGGCGAGCTTTGCAAACTGCTCCTCGAGACGTTGCAGTTCCTGATCGAGGGGAGCGTAGGCGTCGAGCGACAGATTGCTGCCTTCTTTGACCATTGCAGCAAGCCTGTCCAATAGCGGCTTCACCAAGGCGATCTGGGTTTGAGCCTTCTCGGATGCAAGCGCCTCACTCGCGCCCGCTTCTTTGACGAGTGGCGGCAGCAGGCTGCCGAGAGCCTTGACGAGATCCTCGGGGGTGGCTGCGCGTGCGGTCGCCTTGCGCAATTTCGCAATGCGCTCCCCGAGGCCCTTATAGGCCGAGGCATCGAGAAGGAGGGCCCGAACGAAGGCTTCTTTTCCGTTCGCCTGATCCTGAAGCACGTCGAGTTGCTGACGGGCGCTCTGACTTTCCTTGAACAGTCGGGCCACTTCGCCGTCGATCGACTGTTCGGTATTGGCGCGCTCCTGTGACACCGTCCATAACGCGTCGGCGCCGCCCTGCATCTTGGCCCCAAGTTCGCGCACGGCAGAGATCTGCTGCTTCTGCGCCGGATCGGTCAACATCGCATCAAGCGTCGCCGCACCCTTTTCCTGATCCGAAATGCTGGCGGTCAACCGATCGCGCGTGGCCGCACTCGGCAGATCGGTAAACGCCGTCAGCGAGGATCGCAGTTGCTGAAAACTGGAAAGGGTTTCGATCGTCTGCCGGGTCAGGGTCATCTGGCCGTTGAGCGTACCGGCAGTGAAATAGCCGAACAGGCCGATCCCGGCTATCAGGACGATCAGCGGCACCACGAAGACGAGAACCTTCGTGACGATCCGCATACGTTGCAACAGTCGATCAATCAGCGCCATAGATGGCCCCCACCCCAGCAAAATTGGCTCTTTTTCCGACGCGACCCCTCGCCTTGGCCTGCAGTGGCAGCGGTCATTTCATGATGACAGCCGGTAGCAGCGATCACGCCAGACCATCACAGTAGTCACAACTGTTAAAAAAATGGTCAATGGTGTCGAGTTTGGTCGGCACATGCTGCAGGCGGACGAAGGCGCATTTTCTGCGCCCTCGTCTTGTCATTCAGCCCATGTCCATAAGGCTTGCATTGCCGCCGGCAGCGGCGGTGTTGATCGAAGTCAACACCTCCTCCAGAACCAATCTGCTTCGGGCCGGCCGCCGACAACCCGTGGCAACACATCGCCGCGCAATTGG